>CANETI010000017.1 GCA_947440715.1 Planctomycetota bacterium
ACTTGCCTCCTGAGACATCATAAAAATATGATCGCACAGAACCATTATTACCAAATCCCGTGTAGCCGGATTCTTGATTACAGTAAGCCGAAACTTGCGTTTGGTTGATGGTAGCATCGGCGAGATGATCAGGAAATCGCAGGAGTAAGGTTAATCCACGACGACTGCCAACGGTCGTGGTTGACGGTGGTGCGGTGTAAATATCCGGATCGCCAACGGCCCGCCCTTTCTTCGCTACCAGTGGTCGTCCTCGTTCATCGCGGTGACGGGCACTCTGACGCAGGCGATGTAAACGCAGGCGTTCCGCGCGATCGATGCGTAGATGTTTGGCAATTCCTAAGTTATCTGGGTTACCTTGACCAACGATCATGCCAGTAGATTCCAGGCTTAGATTATTTGCTGAGAGTCGAGCGTAGCACCAAAATTGAGTGATCGGATCACGAACAATGCGCCATCCATGTACCGTCTCTTCATCAGCGTAATCTTCATCGCCCCACAATTGTATGTCAAAGGTGCTACCGTCAGGTTGGTAATAGGTGAAGACATCACCACGGTAAACAGCCGCAAAGGAATTCGCCGTAATTGTTAACCACAACAGGCAAATGGTAAACCATAATTGAGTTTTGTTCATAAGGTGTATTTCTTTGACATTTTATAACCCTTTAAAGCCTTATTTTTTTTGCTGACGTGCATGATTTGCATGGGCTCATGAAAGTGAACGCCGACAAGAACGATGAATGAGAAAGTTTACTCTATGTTAAGCTCGCAAATGTCCATGTGAATGTCGACAAGGCAGATGAGCCCCACTGAAAGGGGCTATTTACCTATTTCACCTGAGAGTTGTGCCGAACTATTGTCCATTTAAAAGTGGTCTCGCTATTCACTTGAGAGCGTAGAAGTGGAGAAGATCACATGTGAACCGAGAATGTGATAGTCAAAATGTTCTAGGGATGGACGAAGTAGAGAGGCCGTCAGACGAGGTAAAATTTTATTCGGGGTATACCATCATCAGGGCTATGATTGAGATAATTGGAGTGATGATAAATGAAAAAAAACATCCACTAATACGATGCGTTCCAATTAAGATTAAATTATCTACTAATCAAACGTTCATCAGGCAGTGCCGATTTCATCAGACGTTAAAGAGTGAGAATATTGTATGATGGTGAATGTGACCATGTTTGTTGCATGCCCTGCAAATCCATTCACTGAAATGCCTAGTTGAACTGGCAATTTGCTTGTTCAATGCGTCGTATTTGACTCAAAATAGACGGAAATTATTAAGGTGTTGTTTAGCGTCATATTTGCCTCTTGCCCTTGGCTTGATCCCGTGACCATCTCCGCCATGAATGACGGTGTGGCCTCAATTCGTTGTGACCCTGCAACGTGGGTGGATGCTCATGGTGCAGCGTTGCTGGCTTACACATTAATGCGGGTTCGTGATCGACAAACAGCGGAAGATTTAGTGCAGGAAACTTTTTTGGCGGCGTTGCAAGCCGCCAATTTTCGTGGTGATGCTATGGAGCGCACGTGGTTAACTGGGATCTTACGTAATAAAATTTGCGATCATTTTCGCCGCTTAGCGCGTGAACGAACGCAGCCCGGTGGCGATGATGTTGATGTCGTGGTTGATGGTGGATTTGCCAAAGTGATGGAACACTGGATTAAAGAGCCCGGACGCTGGGTGGTCGATGATGAAGCATTAATCGCCAACCGTGAGTTCTGGGAAATCTTCCACGAATGTTTGCGCGGTTTACCGTCGCGCCAAGCTGCCGCCTTCGTTTTGCGGATGATGGAAGACGTTGCCGCAGAAAAAGTCTGTCAGGATTTAAACATCAGCGATACTAACCTATGGGTTATTTTGCATCGCGCGCGCTTTCGCCTGCGTACCTGCCTAGAACAACACTGGTTTACACCATGAGCACTTGGACATCTTGTAAAGATGCGGCTAAAACGGTTGCTGAAGGATTAGAGCGTGAGCTGCCATTTCATCGTCGAGTGGCGCTGAAATTTCACTTACTTATTTGTTCTGCTTGCCGTCGGTATCGACGCCAAGTAGTTGGCATTCACCGTTTAGTTCGCCGTCACGTAAATGAGTCAAGTCAATCAGTGGTCGAACTTGATCTGGCGACTCGCCAACGATTTATCGAGAAATTACGCCAGGCATCCGTGACGATTGATGCTGGTACGCCCGCTGCTGGCACACCTGTTATTCCTCCTGATGGTGGCTCCTCTCATCGCTGATAAAATTGAGTGTAAGGTTGTCGTTCGTGCGCCGACTAAAATGTCGACACCAAAACGGATGTCATAACCACCAAGCCCTACCAAGGGGGAGTTTCATCATGCGCGCATCAATCAAGAGTCTCGCCATCGCTGCCGCCGTCACCGGCCTTTTTGCCGGCACTGCGTTAGTGCAAGTTCAGGCCAATGAGCCTGGGCAATATGCCCACACCAAAGAATACGCAGGCGACAAAAACGCCTGTAAAGGTATGAATGCCTGTAAGGGCAAGGGTGGCTGCAAAACCGACGCCAACGCCTGCAAGGGTATGAATGATTGCAAAGGTAAAGGCGGTTGCGCCACCTCGAAGAACGAATGCAAAGGTCACAATGAATGTAAGGGCCTGGGCGGCTGCAAAACTGACGCCAACGCCTGCAAAGGTAAAAACGCCTGTAAGGGCAAGGGCGGCTGCAAAGTTGGCAAATAATAAAGTTGGCAAATAATTAAGCCGCTCAAACGCTCGGCCAAACGGCTGAGTGTTTGAGCGACGGGCGTCCGGCACAACCTGAATAAATGCCGTTAATACGGATCTGTTCAGGTTGATTGTGACAACGCTTTTTATTCGCAAATCGCTCATCATGAAGACCCGTTTCTGTCGCATGAGCGGCAGAAACGGTAACTTCTCAGTCGATGGATAAATTATGATCGCACCTAGCAAACAACGTATGGGTCAACCAAATCTTGGCATTGGCGTTGGTTTACGCGGCCAGCATTACCGTGCGATACTTGATGGTCAGCCACAAATTGGATTTCTCGAAATTATTTCAGATAATTACATGGAAAGCGCAGGTCGTCCGTTGGAGTTTCTTGATCGTATCGCTGCTCAGCATGCCGTCGTTATGCATGGCGTGTCACTGTCTATTGGTTCCACGGCACCGCTTAATCGGACCTATGTGCGCAACCTCAAAACGTTGCGTGATCGCATCAAAGCACGTTGGGTCAGCGATCATTTGTGTTGGACCGGCTTGGCTGGACGCAATACGCACGATCTCCTTCCTTTACCCTATACGAAAGAAACCCTGCGCCACGTGTGCGAACGCATTCGCAAAGTTCAAGATATGCTCGAAGCGCCGTTGATCATTGAAAATCCTTCAACCTATATTGGTTTCGCTGAATCAACCATGAGCGAATGGGATTTCATCGCAGCGATGTGCGATCGCACGGGCTGCGGTTTATTATTGGATGTTAATAATATTTTTGTCTCAGCGCGAAACCACGGTTTTGATTCAACTGATTATCTGGCGGCGATACCATGGGAACGAGTCGTTCAATTTCATGTCGCCGGTCATAGCGACGAAGGTACGCATGTGGTAGATACGCATGATGGACCAGTTATTGATCCCGTATGGGAATTATTGGCCCAGGCATGGCCGCGTGCTGGTGGCGCATCTATTTTATTGGAATGGGACGCCAAAATTCCAAGTTTCATTGAGGTCGAACAGGAAGCGCTGCGTGCTCGCGATTATTTACCGCAGTTAGCCACTCACTTAGCTAGTGCTCACCATTCTCCTCGTCGGATAAACAAACGTGTCGGAGGTGCCGCATGAGCGCCGTACTCGCCCGTCGCCAACGCTGGCTTTACGCTGCCATTGTCGATACCAATGGTCCACGTGATCCGACGAAAGTATTAGGCGGTGCGGCCGTGCCTGCGGCGCTTGGTCTTTCGATTTATCGCCATGCCTATCGCGCACGTTTACGAGATTGTGTTGCCGACGATTTCTCTGCCGTTGCGCAGGTGGTGGGCGAACAAGCCTTCACTAATTTGGCCGATTCATTTGTCGCAGCGTGCCCGCCAATGGACGCCACGCTCAATGCGTATGGTCGTTTCTTTCCACCTTGGTTATTGACGACGCGCATTCCTGCACGAGTGCGACTTGCCGAATTGGCGCGCCTGGAATGGGCCCTGGTTGAGGCAATTCATGCCGCTATCGCGCCATCTTTAAACGCAGCTGCTCTAGCTGGTGTTGCACCCCAGGCTTGGGCCACGATTCGTTTGGTGGTCGCACCGTCACTGCGCGTTCTGCCAGGTCGCTACCATACCAATGCGGTATACGAAGCATTTCGCCTTTCAAAACCTTTGCCCTCACCACAACGCAAAAACGGTGGTGTTGCGGTAATCCGTAATGCCGAAGGTTTAATGCGTGTCGAATTAAATGTTGATGAAACCAAAGTCTTATCTCGGCTGTCAAACGGATTTCCGCTTGGCGAAGCGCTTGAAGGTCTTCCCGCTGCGCGTCTTACTATGATTCGTCAAGCGTTTGCACGCTGGTTGATACAAGGGTTTTTTACCGCGTTGCGTTAATATCCCACCTATGTTCCCACCTATGTTCCCACCTATTTTCCCCATTTAGTCTCGGCACCAGTTGCCGACCACGGAGCCCTCATGTCTATTCTCCATCGCCTAACCGCAATCTATGACCAGGGAGTCGCACGATTACTCTGCCTCGAAAGTGTTCCGCTCTTAATCGCTCGCGTCAGCGTCGGATGGGTCATGGCCGAATCAGGCTGGGGGAAACTAGGGAAAATTCCAGACGTGGTTGAATTTTTTCGTGGACTCGGAATTCCCGCGCCCGAAATACAAGCGCCCATGGCTGCAGTTAGCGAATTGTTTTTCGGCGTTTTGTTAATGATGGGACTTTTCACGCGAATCTCAGCCATTCCTCTCATGATTATCATGACCGTGGCGATTATCACAGCAAAACGTGAGGAAATAACCTCAGCCAGTGACTTATTAGGCATGAGTGAATTTCTCTTCATTGTTTTATTGCTTATGCTGCTCGTCCGCGGCGGTGGAGCCTGGTCGTGTGACCGCGTGTTGGTTTGGAAACGTTCGTGTTGCGCTCATCAACCACTGACAACCAAACCTTGATTTTCGCACCTTCGATAAACGGAAGGAAAAAACAGGTTTTCAAATCTTGGACGGACTAAGTAGATTATTAGGATACCATTTAATTTCTACGCCTGTTGATGCGAGGTTTTGCGATAAGCGGCAGGCGGTAATCCCATACGACGGCGAAACATGCGGCTAAAATAAAAGCGATCAGGAAAGCCGCAGGCGTCGGCAATTCGGTCAATACCGTCGGCGCTAAATACTAACCGTTCAGCCGCAGTAGCGATGCGTCGCTCAAGAACATATTGGGCAGGCGTTTGTCCTACATGTTTGCGGAATAAGCGAACGAAATGATCCTCGCTAAATCCAGCCGCGAGGGCTAGTTTTTGGTTGTTGAGATCGCTAGCCAAATGTTCATCAATGTAGCGCAGGCTGCTAGCCACTGGGTGATCGCCCTGGGCATGAAGGGTTATGCGTTGAGCTTGTTCACTTGGCAGTTGGGCAAATAACCGACTGAGCGCCGCAAATAAGACCGCTTTAAACTGACAGGTAATAATGGGCGACGCTAATACTTTTTTGGGCGCCGATACCAATGGACGTAATGCGTCACAACTGGCCTCAAGCCAAGGATCCTGAGCGAGAGTGATGGGCCCTGGAAAAATTTGCCTGACCACAATGCCAGGAATTCCAATAATATCGAAGTGTGCAAAAAGGTGCTCAATGCGCTGAGTATTATGGCAGGTCCAGCGCACCCAAGCCGGGATGAAATGCACGCGATGTGAGACTAATTCATAGGCTTGTCCATCGACGAGGGCACTCGCGCCACTCGCGGAATTCACATAAAAGCGCCAATAGGGGCTGCAGACGTCTTCGGCGTTCCAGCGTTGATCAATAAAGAGATTTCTTCCTGAATACATGCGTATATGAAGGTGATCCAACTCAGCTAGTTTTCCCTCAACATGCTTCATGGAGGGAGACTATGCCGGGATATGACATAAATGAAGCGACTTCCCCCATAGCCTCAGATGGAAATAGGGTAGACTAACACCATGTCGCCAATAATCCCAACCTGTTTGTTATCCATTTTTGTGTCAATTGTCTCTGCCGTTGAAGTGGACAGAGAAGGATTGGCCTTTTTCGAACAAAAGATTCGGCCGGTATTAATCGAAAGTTGCTATGAATGTCATAGCGCGACCAAGAAGGTCAAAGCTGGCCTCCATCTCGATTATGCAGCGGGCTTATTAAAAGGCGGGGAAGCCGGTCCGGCCATCGTGCCAGGTGATCCGGAAAAGAGCCTGCTGATTAAAGCCATTCGCTATCACGAAGAAGATTTGGAAATGCCGCCAAAGAAGCGATTACCTGATGCGGTGGTCGAGGATTTTGTCACATGGATTAAACGCGGTGCACCTGACCCACGCACAGAAGCACCGAATATTAAAACCGGAATAGACCCGGCCGTTATCGCGGCGCATTGGTCCTATCGCCCCTTGGTGAAACCCGCCATGCCTGTCATTCAAGACACTGCCTGGTCGCATGGTCCGATCGACCATTTTATTAAAGCGCGTCTAGAAGCTGAAAAAATCCCTGCGACCATGCCCGCAGAGCGCACGGTATTACTGCGGCGGCTTTATCTCGATCTCACCGGTCTACCACCATCACCAGCAGATATTGATGCTTTTATTGCTGATACTTCCGCGCAAGCCGTAGAAAAAGTGGTTGATAAATTACTCGCTAGTCCGCGCTACGGAGAACGATGGGCACGGCATTGGTTAGATTTGGCCCGCTTTGCTGAGAGTCATGGCTATGAACAAGATTATGATCGACCATTTGCGTTTCATTATCGCGACTTCGTCATTCGTGCATTGAATGACGACATGCCCTATAATCAATTTGTGAGTTGGCAAATTGCAGGAGATGAAATTGCACCCACACAAATTGAAGCTTTACGCGCCACAGGTTTTACCGCTGCTGGTGTTTGGCCGACGCAAATTACAAAAAATGAAGTGGCCAAAGCACGTTACGATGCTTTGGATGACATGCTGTCGACCACCTTTTCGACGGTTTTAGGCACTACGGTTGGCTGCTCGCGATGTCACGACCATAAATATGATCCGATCAGCCAACGCGATTATTATCATCTGCTGTCGACATTTACTTCGACGATCCGCAGCGATGTAGAACGTGACGTTACGCCAGCAGCCTTTGAAGTTGAAAAAATGCGATTTGATACGGAACACGCGCCATTAGAAGCTGCGGTTATTGCTTATGAGCAGAATGAATTGGCAGGTCGATTAAAATCGGCAGAAGCCACGTTGGCAGATAAAGTAAGCTGGTTCGTAGCCGTTCCGAGCAAAAGTACGTCAGCGGGAAAAGCGACTTTTAAACCTCAAGAAGATGGATCGTTGTTAGTGAGCGGTAAAGAAACGACGCATGACACTTTTACTTTTATCATTGATACCGAACAGAAAGATATAACGGGAATTCGCATCGATGCGCTGAGCAATAAATCATTGCCGCATGGTGGGCCAGGTCGGGCAAGTAATGGTAATTTCTGCCTCACGAATTTGACTGTGACAGCAAAAGATAAGAAGGCAAAGAAAGATGATAAACCAATTAAGGTCATCTTGATGGCACCTAAGGCGACGTTTGAACAAGAAGGCCTGCCAGTTAGCGCGACGATTGATGATGATGGGACATCTGGATGGGCGGTAGACCCGCAATTTGGCCGCGATCACGCTGCCGTATTCACCTTTACTGAACCGCTGGTTAATGCAGCCGGCACCACCCTGACGGTTACGTTACATTTCAATAATAATACCAATCACACCATTGGGCGGCCTCGAATTTCTCTGACTTCACGTGCGGTGGCGTTGGATGGTGAAGTTATGGACTACGCTATTCATGAAGCGTTGCAAATCAGCGCAGCAAAACGCAGTGAAGAACAACAGCGCTTATTGGGGAAATGGCTTGGTCAGCAAGATCCAGGTTGGAAAGCCTTGCGCGCTAAAGCCGATGCTCATTTAAAGAATGAGCCACAGCGTGAGATCATTAAAATTATGGTCGCAACAGAAGGTGTGAAGGCCATTCGCCTGCATACCCAAGGCGATGATTTCTTTCCCGAAACGCATTTTTTGCGGCGCGGTGATCCTGACCAACAACAAGAAGTTATGCAGCAATCATTTTGGCCAGTGTTTATGGAAAAAGACGCCAGCCCATGGCAAACTAAACCACCAACTGGTTGGCATACGTCCTATCGCCGTCGTGCGATGGCGGCGTGGCTAACTGATGTTGAACATGGTGCTGGCCGATTAGCTGCTCGTGTGATGGTCAATCGTCTGTGGCAACATTTAATGGGCAAGCCGATTGCCGCAACGCCGAGCGATATCGGATTGAATGGCGCTAAACCAACACACCCCGAATTAATAGATTGGATGGCAAGCGATCTCATCGCTGGAGGTTGGCATATAAAACCAATAATTCGCAATATTGTTTTGTCCGCAACTTATCAACAGGCAAGTAATACGTCACCTGCAACCCAGGCGGCTGATCCTGAGCGTAAGTGGTTCAGTAGTCAAAGTCGTCGCCGTTTAGAAGCTGAGGCTATCCGCGATACCCTGCTCACTATTAGCGGATTATTAGATGAGAAAATGTATGGATCAGGAACGCGCAACGAGCTCAGTAATCGTCGCAGTATCTATTTTACGGTAAAACGCAGTGCCTTAATGCCGTTTCTCACAACGTTTGATTTCCCGGAACCATTGCAAAGTGTCGATGTTCGTCCCTCCACCACCATCGCCCCGCAAGCACTGGCTTTATTAAATAATAAGCAAGCACGTCTCTGGGCAGAAGGCTTCGCAAGTCGTCTTGCTGCTGCGAGCGATGATGCGGCCTTAGTTGGTATGGCATGGCGAATGGCACTTGGACGTTTGCCAAATAATCAGGAAAAGAAAGAAGCGCTAGCTTTTATAACGCAACAGATCAGTGAGCGCGGTGGTGATCGACGACTTGCCTTGGTCGATTTTGCCCATGTCGTGTTGTGTTTAAATGACGTCATTTACGTGCACTAAGTGCAGGAGTCCCCAATGTTCAATCGACGTGAATTATTCAAAAAAGCCGGTGGCGGCATGGGCATGTTGGCGCTGGCTAGCTTGCTTCAGGATCAACGATTATTGGCGGGCGAAGGCAGTAATCCATTGGCCGCTAAGCCGAGTCATTTTCCCACCAAAGCGAAATCAGTGATCTGGTTATTTATGAATGGTGGCCCCAGTCATATTGATACCTTCGATTACAAACCAGAATTAGATAAACGAGACGGCCAGGAATTAGCTGGGTTAGATACCAATACGGGCTTTTTTACCGATCAAGTCGGCCCTTTAATGAAGTCGCCATTTGCCTTTAAACAACATGGGCAAAGTGGCTCATGGGTGTCAGAAATATTTCCGGAAATGTCTAAGCAAGTCGACAAGATGGCATTCTTGCACGGCTGTTGGACCGATTCCAATAATCATGCTCCAGCCTTATTAAAAATAAACTCTGGCATGTCACGCATGGGTTTTCCTAGTTTCGGGTCTTGGTTAACCTACGGCATTGGTAGCGAAAGCCGTGATTTGCCTGCGTTTGTCGTCATGTACGATCCCAAAGGACGCGGAGTCCCTAAAGGCCATGCAACCAATTGGGGCGCTGGTTTTTTACCGAGCATCTATCAAGGCACCGCTTTGCGTCCAACCGGAGAACCGATTAATGATTTAAATCGAGCGAAGGATGTTGATGAAAAGCAACAACGCCGCCAACTTGATTTAATTGGCAAATTAGGGCATGCGAGCACCAAGGGTGATGCGGAATTAGAAGCGCGCATTGAAAGTTTTGAGCTCGCTTATCGCATGCAGTCGGCAGCGCCGGAAGCAATCGACTTGGCAAGTGAACCCAAACATATTCAAGAGCTTTATGGCCTGAACGATGACCGTTGTGCTCATTATGGTCGTCAATGTTTGATGGCACGGCGCATGGTCGAGCGCGGCGTGCGTTGCGTGCAAATTTATTCCGGCGGCATGGAAAATGAAAAGAGCTGGGATGGTCACACCAATATCGCAGGTAATCATCGCGGCTTTGCTGGCGAAACCGACAAGCCGATTGCTGGTTTATTAGCAGATTTGGCGCAACGTGGTTTATTGGACGAAACCCTCGTTGTTTGGGGTGGTGAATTTGGTCGCCTGCCAGTGGTGCAGCGAGCCAAAAATAGCGCTGCCACCGGACGTGATCATAATCCGCATGCGTTTACCACGTGGATGGCCGGCGCGGGCATCAAAGCTGGTGTCCATCATGGCAGCACGGACGAAATCGGCCATAAAGCCGCGACTGGCAAAGTCAGTGTCCATGATTTACACGCGACCATTTTACACCTGATGGGTTTGAATCACGAACGCTTGACGTATCGTTTTAATGGTCGCGATTATCGATTGACCGATGTAGAAGGGGAAGTGGTCAAAGCGATATTGGCCTGATGCCTGACGATTGCGTTTGATGTTAGGTTACATCTTTTTGTATGATCAGTCGTATCTCTCGGTTCCGGCGCCCCAAACGTAAAGCACGCCACCAACAGCGACTTCCTCATGACCATACTCATAACAAAGAATAACCACCACATGAAACTCGCCCTCACACTCTTCTCCGTTCTGCTGCTCGCGCCGATGGTGGCGCTGCACGCGGCGGATTCGACCGATCTTTTTGCACCTTACCTCGATGGCAAGGCGCCGGAGATTTTGCGCGAAGTGGCGTCAACCAATACCACACCGGAGAATATCACGGTGCGGCGCGTCGTCTTTCGCTCGCGGGATGATTCGGAAATCTTCGCGCTCGTCGCCACGCCGAAGACGACGGGGAAGCATCCGGGCATGCTGGTGCTGCACGGTGGCGGGGGTAGCGCGGCGGTGGACCAGGCAATGGCCTGGGCACAGCGCGGTTATGTGGCTGTCGCTCCGGATTTGCCGGGCATCGCCGACCCGAAGAAGCTCACGGATACGAAGGGCAAATGGAGTGCTTCGAACTATGGCGAAGGCCGCTGGGTGGCGACACCCGACGCCAGCGCCAGCGGAACCTTCGATGCCGTGCTTGCGGCGATGAAGGCGCTTTACCTGTTGCGGGCACAGCCGGAGGTGGACCCGTCACGCATCGGGGTTGTGGGCATTTCGTGGGGTGGTTACATGACGACGATGGTCTGCGGACTTGCAGGCGATCAGGTGCGGGCAGGATTCGCGATCTACGGTTGCGGCTTCTTTGATTTAGGGAAATACGGGCAGGAGAAGAAGGAGGCCTACAATCCCAAGCTCCCGCAAACCAGCCTGGGAAGAATGCCCTCGGAGGAACGCGAGCGCTGGCTGAGTCAGCTCGATGCCGGTCGCCGTGTTCCCCACATGAAGGCCGCCTATTTTCTCGCCGCAGCCACCAACGACTTCTTCGGCTATGCCAGTGCCGCGCAGGCCACACTCGATGCCATTCCCGGCGAGAAGAATCATGTTTTTGCGCCGAATGCCAATCACAAGATTCCGCTGCCCGGCGGCAGCGTGTTTGAAAAATCACCGGCCGTCCCGTTCACGCCCACGGCCTTTCAGCCCTACCCCACGCCGAGCGGGAGCAAGGCCAACTGGCTGGCGATGGAGGTGCCCTATTTCGACCATCACCTCAAGGGCATCGGCCAACCGTTTCCCAAGGTGAGCGTGCAAAAGACCGGCGATTCTCATCTCGCCCGCTTGAGCATTACCGCCCCACATCCACTCACCAAAGTTGAGGTCTATTGGGCCAAGGCAACTCCGGCGGACCCAAGCGGTGAAGATTTCTTAAAGCGCGAATGGATCGCCCTGCCTGCTACCAAGACCGCCGACAATCTCCATGAGGCAAAACTTCCCGCCGAAGCCGCCGACTGGTTCGCCGTCGCGTCAGATGATCGTCCGGTGACGGTGTCGAGCGACTTGATCCGCATCGGGAAATGACCAAGCCACGCTCCATCGTAGAAGCATCTCTCATGAACCCATTCCCGATTCGCCCATTTCTCCTTGCCGCAATGGGCCTTGCCGCACTTGTCCCCGGCCTGCCTGCGGTCTCGGCAAGGTCGCCAGCCGAACTTGTTCCCCTCAATCCGGCTTCGCCCAATTTACGCGAGCGATGCCTGGAAGCAGCGCACCGTCGGCACTTTTGAGAGCGCTTGAATGCGTGGATGGAGATTCAGCGCAAACTCCCGCTCAATCCGCCGCCGCCGCCGAAGCCCAATGATGTGGACAAGCTCGCGAAGCAGGAGCCGGCAGCGGTGCTCGCACGCAGCGAGACGCAGGGCGACAAGATTGTTCTGCATTTCACCAATACGCACGGCGGCCTGAAGGCGAAGAGCGGCGAGTTGAAAGGCTTCGCCATCGCGTCGTCCATCTATCGCTGGGTGTGGGCGGATGCGCGGATCGAAGGCGACACCATCATCGTCTCCGCGCCCTTCCGCACCGACACGCATTTCGCACTCACCGATTTGAACCTCGAACCGAGCGCCGAAGTGCTGCGCTACAAGCCGCGGACTGACTTCGGTATGGAAGACCCGCGCCTGCCGCGCGTGCTCATCATCGGCGACAGCATCTCCGGTCACTATCTTCCCGAAGTGCGCGAACGGATGCGCGGCAAGGTTAATATCAACGTCGAGTCCAGCTCGTCCGTACGCTATCCGATGGACAAGTATCGTTGGTCAAGACTTGTCCCCCGTTTCTACCGCAGCGACTACGCCACCAAAAACAATGACTTGAAGGACTTCCTTACCGAGCAAGGCCCGTTCGACATCGTGCATTTCAACAACGGCATCCATAACTTTGCCGGCGCCAATCCCGGCGACGAAATGCCCTACGCCGAGCAACTCCGCAAAGTCGTCGCCATCATCCGCGCCTCGGGTGCCGTCTGTCTCTTCGCCAACTCCACCGGCACCGTCGCCGACAACACCATCCCGAAATCGCCGCGCTACCTCTCAAACTGCCTCGCCTTCAACGCCGCCGCCGAAGCCGTGATGAAAGAGCTGAACGTCCCCGTCACCGACATCCACGGCCTCATCCAGCCGCGCATCAAAGAAC
This sequence comes from Planctomycetota bacterium, assembly GCA_947440715.1. Lineage (GTDB taxonomy): Bacteria > Planctomycetota > UBA11346 > UBA11346 > UBA11346 > BOG-1363. The sequence continues at coordinate 13,205 of CANETI010000017.1, forward strand.
TCATCAGCGCCGATCTCATCCACACCAACTCAGAAGCAGACCAGATGATCGCAGACCTCATCGCAAAAAGACTGACCGAAACGCTGGCAGCGCTTCCGAAACGATGAACATGAAACACCTCATCATCAGCGCACTCCTCCTCGGCAGCCTGCTCCAGGCCGCCGAGCCCCAGCGCTATGATCTCGCCAAACGGGCCAGCGAGATCGATCCCCGTGCTAAGGAGCATCCCGCGATCAAGTTCACCTTCACGGATGACAAAGGCAAACCTGCCGATCTCCAGCATGCGGTGGTGGAC
>CANETI010000018.1 GCA_947440715.1 Planctomycetota bacterium
AAGCTCAGTTAGTCTGCCTGATATTTTTCAGACGCTGCAGATGAACCGGCAGACTGGCACGCTGTCGGTCGCTAGCCCACAAGGCGTTCGTCATATTTATTTTGACGGCGGCCAAATTGTACTCGTCGATGCACCGCCGATTGATGGACGCGCCTTTCTACTCCATGCATTATTACGAAAAAATTTATTGTCGCCGGAACAGTGTGCTGATTTAAACCAACGACTCTATACCTTGGGACAACCGCTGCGCGACATCATCATCGCCAGTGGTTATATTCAGGATAGTGAACTCAATGAAGTCTGCGCTTGGTGCATCGAAGAACTCGCTTGTCCTATTTTCGAATGGACAGAAGGCGACTTTACCTTCACCGATGGCGCTCCCGTACCCCAATTACTCAGTCCAGATGTCGCCGCCATGGGCCACGTCGGATTGCAGACCACGCAATTATTACTTGAAGCGACACGCCGCAAAGATGAATGGCGCCGCATCCGTGAAGTCATCACCGACTCGTCGGCGCTTTATGTCGTTGATAACGAAGGACGTAATAATTTACGCAGTATCGAAACCGATCCGGAAATGCTCAAGGTACTGCGATACCTCGATGGTCGCCACACGCTCGATAGCGTCGCTGATGCGGTCGGCGTCACTCGTTTCGATACCTACGCAATAACGGCACAATTAGTCCTTGCCGGTGTCGCGCGAGCACGAGTAGCAGAAGAAGTCGTGCAAGACGCAATTGCGTTGCGTGCCAGTAATGACGTCGAAGGCGCATTGAACTTATTAGAAGCCATCCATCGGGAAAATCCGGTACCTGAAGTGATGCGCCCATTGGCAGAATGTTATGCCCAGACCAAACAGGGACCACGGGCCGTCGAACTGTATTTAGAGCTCATTCAATTAGCACAAGATCAAGGCGACCTCGAACAAGCGCGGGCGGATCTAGATACGGTTTTAGCGTTATCGCCAGATGATCCTGATTTACAGTTTGATCGCGCAAAAGTACTCGGCGAATTAGGCGCCATTGATGAAGCTGCCAATGCGTATGTTAGCGCAGCGCAAGCCTACATCAATACGCGCGACACTGGTCGAGCGATAGATGCCTGTCACCGAGCAAAAAATTTACTGCCGCGTTCGCCAGACCCACATCGTTATTTGGCGAAAGCCTATTTGATGGATGGTCAAACGGAAAACGCCTTAGTTGAATATAAATCACTATGGCACGCCTTGCTGAGTTCCCTGCGCCCACGCCAAGCACTTGATTCATTAAAAGCGGTACTGGAATCCGATTGCCGTTTCAGCAATATCAAAGAACAGGTCCTGAACCACGCGCAAAATTCGGAAGCGATTAAAACCAGCAAGGCCACGCGAGTCTTAGTCTACTTGATGATGGTCTTTGTCGTAATCGCCGCCGGTGTTGCAGGATTCCAATGGTGGAAGACCGTGGTGCGTGAAGACAAGGCGCGTCAAGAATTCGATGCGATCAAAGCACGCGCCACGGAAAAAGAACGTGCTGGCGAGTACCAACTTTTATTTGCTGAATTAAATGCGCTGCGCACTGACTACGGTGGCACCTTAATCATTGGTGATGTCGAAACGTTCTATCAACAAATCAATTCCAGTTACGAAGCGCGCGCCAGCGAACAGGTGCAAACGGCAAAAGCATTACAAGCTGCCGGGCAACACCCCAAGGCATTAGAAACGCTGCAACATATTCGCTCACATTATCAAGGCACCAAAGCAGCGGACCAAGCGACTGCTCTATTGGCTGAGGTTGGAGACGACCAAATTTCTATCTCCGTAAACGCGCAAATGGAAAATGTACAACGTGCGTGGACTTCGCTTGATTGGGATGGCGCTGTCGCGCAGCTACAAACAATCCTTCTGCGTAATGATTTACCGGTTAAATTACGCGGAGAACTCACTGCGCTCGCCAGTGATTGGAACACCAAAGTAGAAACCGCCAAAGACTTATACGAACGCGCTGAAAAATTCGAACAAGCGGGCCGCAAACAAGAAGCATTAACGGCATTCAAACGCGCCAGTCTTGGTAAAGGTGAACAATACGCTGGCCAAGCACGTGATCGTTTAACGACGTTAGAAGTTGAATTTGCCCGCGAAACGGGGCAGGCCGTGCTCAATGCTTTTGAACGCAACGATGAAAAAGCCGCGTTTTCATCGCTCGATGCGCTGTCCGTACAAGTCAAATCAGCCACCAGTAAAGGCGTCGCGGATTTCGCTGCTAGCTTCCAAATCCCTTGTCTTATTCACTTAGACAGTCATTTAGCCTCGTTATTAATTAAACGCAGCGGCAATGAACAAACCATTCGTGCGCCCGCTGGCACCAAGGGGCCGTGGTCACAACGCGTGACTTATTTGCCGCAAGAACGTGTTACCGTCGAAGGTCGTCGACCAGGTTACCTCCCTCAATCGTTTCTCATTTCGTATCAAGCACGTAAAGCCCAAGTACAATTAGCTCTCGCGCGCGGTCCATTATGGCAAAGTGATTTAGCTGGTGGCGTTGGAAGCTCGACTCCTGTGCCCCTCGGTAAGTCTCTGTTACTCACGACCAATCGTGCGACCATTGAAGTGATTGATACCGGCCTGGGCAACAGCCGTCCTATTACTTTCCCGCAAACGGTCGATGAATTCCGGCAATCGCCGTTAGTATATCTCAATTCCATTTACACGATTATTGAAAATCGACTCTCGGCCATTGATGCTATCACCCGCACAGCCCAGTGGACTTTCCCTGCGGGTACCGGCGAAAGCCCACTACGTCTGACTGGCCAAATGGTCGTGCAAGAGCATCAGCTTATTCCAGGGCAGACCTTATTTTTCCTCGCGCATAGTGGTGGTGACGTGGTCACTTTTGCGCGCGACGCCGATGGTCGAGTCATTACTTATCCGAAATTTTCGGTCGGAAATGATCTCACGGGCATTATGTACACCGAGCAAAATGAACCCGGCCACACCATGTTATACTTGCCTGTTGGCAGTAATTTAATGGCTTATGACACCACTGCCGTAACCGAACGGTCTGCCCCCACTTTATTATATCAATTACGTACGCGAGGCGAACTGATTGGTCGTTTAATGCCAGCCACGGTCACAGCAAAGCCAGCTATTCTCGGAATCGACAATTCAGGATTATTAATTGCGATCGATGCCAATCCACTGGTGCCGGATAATAAGCGCACACTCGGCGCCTGGGCACTTGAAGGTAATGGTGTTGGTGGTGCCGCCTACAAAACGGGCCAGCAAATTGCCTACGTTGCCGTCAGCGAAGGCCGCGTCGTTGCCGCTGATTTGACTCGCCCTGGTCAATTGCTTTGGCGCTTCCCAGCACAAGGCAACAATGCCCCTTTCGCTCTAGCACCAGTAGTCGGTGAACGCGGTGTCTACGTTGCCGATCAACAAGGTATTTTGCACTGCTTGGATCAAAAAACCGGCAAGGAACGCTGGCGCGCTGATATTGGCAGCCCACCATCAAGCGGCTTGTTAGCCATTGATGGTCGCGTCTACATTCCAACACGCAGCGGCCATGTGGTGTGTTTCGAAGAAGGCGACGAATAATCGCTTTGTTTTCAGGCCCTTGGTGGCCAAAAAGATGACCAAAAAACACGAGTACATCGCGCCAAAAATCTGACCTCGCCGTTGGCAGTCTTCCCATTGCGACAGAACGACGTTTGCCATGCTGTTTCATGTATTCACGATCCAGCGCTTAGGTCGTAACCTATGTTTCAACATCGGCTTGCCACTTCGGTATGACCTAGGCACGATTTCCCGTTAGCGCCCATTTTGCGAAAGGCCTACATGTCTCGTCCAGGATTTACTTTAGTCGAATTATTACTGGTCATCTCCATTATCGCGGTGCTCGCGGCGTTGCTCATTCCTATGATCGGTTATGCGAAAAACATGTCGCGCAACGCCAAAGCCGAAGCGCAACTCGGCACGATTAAGGCATCGCTTAATATTTTTAAAGACGCCAATGGATTTTATCCGGAAAAAAGTCTCACCGGTACGAATGACGTTTTCGATGATGTCTTTAAGAAAACCAGCAATACCAACAACGAACCGTATAAAACTGCCGACAATATCGGCAACGAAGCCTGGGAACGCATTGCTGGCGAATTAATGCTCCAACTACAAACCGTGGACCGCGATAATTATCGCAACATCAACGCGCTACGTGATCCGTTTACCGGTGGCGGAGTCAGCTCAAAAGTTTATCGCTATCGCCCATCTAAATTTTATGCCCTCAGTAAAGTTTCAGGTAGTCTCTTTATCGACCAAGAAGATCCGCCAAATCCGGACAGCTTCCAGCTATGGTCAGCCGGCATTGATGGTAAAGATCAATATGGTGAGCTACGGAATGGCAAAAAGAGTGACGATATTATCAATTGGAAATCGAAATAAACATGCGCCGCATAACCGTGCCGCACCAAGCGCTTAAACGCCAAGTAGGCTTTTCGCTGGTCGAAATGCTCACGGTTATTCTCATCATCGGTATCTTGTCGTCTTTAGTGGTGGGCTCATTTTTTCGCACCCGCACGGTTAATAAATTATTAGCCAGCGAACAAGTACTCAGTGATTGTATTCGCCAAGCACGCCACACGGCGCGATCCTCTGGCGCTCCGGTTTTATTAAAAGTCCAGCCCACGATGCGCCCTGATGGCACACCGCTCGGCGGTACTATTGTCGGATTATCTCGTATACCAATCTGGGGTGATTCATTTGATCAAGGACAGGGACTCGCCGACAAAGGCTTCACCCTTGGCATGAGTGGCACTGGTCGTTTAGTGGATGCTAGCAATCCCTGGGTGCCACCAAAACTTGATCGTCCGTTACGTTTCCGCTCGGGCGATGGTATTTACGCCGCGGTATCCGTCCGGCCACGATTAGCGGGAAGCGCAGAGGAAGGCATTCCTAAACAAATCCCACTCCTGCTGGTCGGAACCAGCGATCAAGTCGGCACGAGTAGCTTTGGTATCATGCTGGTGCGTTCTGATGCGGTTGATCCACGCAAGGCCATCATTCAAAAGAATGGCAATGGATCAGCTAAAATGATGTGTTGGGAAGTTTTAGGTTGGGTTAATCACGAAGATAAAAAAGAACTCATCTATGTCTCATCCTTTGACAACCTACCGTCAGACCTTGTCCGGGATCGTCCCATTTTACCGTCAAAGAATTATGACATCCCCGACCCCCTCGGTGGCGATCATTGGGAAGAAATCGGCTTGCTGATTACCAATGATCAAATGGTCCTCTACCGCAATGGTCGACGCATTGCGGAACTACGTACCGGCATGCCGGATCACGAAGGGAATATCGTGTCGCTTCCCCAACGTCTGGTTCAAGGTGATTTGTTTTGGGTCGGACAAGCAAATCTCGGTTCGGGTTTGGCTTTTGCTAAGTGTCCAATTGATGATGTGCGCGTGTCCAAGATTGGCACCGAGCAAGTCGGCGCTTTACCACAGGGTATCTACCCTATGCCGGACCCCGCTCTGCCAAAGGGCTCCACCGTTGAATATCGCATCGTCGCCCACCCAGAAGGTCGCGTAGAATTATCCAGCGCGATTGGTTCAGACACGACCACCGCCATCAGCGTCGGCCTCAACACCGATATGGCCATGCCAACCGGCAGCATTTTCCTTGGTGGTGATTTTACTCGGGCAACCGGCACAGCCAATCGCGGCGCAAATTCTGCCATGGTCCAGGTCGCCATATCGGGCCGTGTGCAAAGTTCGCTCGTCCTCATTCCGGAAGCAGCACCCAAATAATGGAGGCTCCATTTATGGCCAGTCCAAATGTAAGCAGTAGGCATGGTGCCGCCTTAATCATGGCCATCGTCATTCTCGCCGGAATGCTGCTGCTCGGCCTGCCCTTTTTATTTAGTCAATCTGCTAGCTTAACCGGCACGCGCTCATTCGCCCACAGCCAAATTGCACAAGTGGGTCGGACTACGGCGGAGGATATGGGGATTGGTGCCAGTGCTGACAGTATTAAAAATATATTTACCCAAGGTAGAACAACGGAAATGTCGAGTCTTCTCGACTCGATCAACTATTCTACCGCCCAACCCTATGACCCACGACGAATATTCGTTGATCTTTCTTCTTCGGGTCATGGTTGGAATGCTAGCGATACTCGCAATGCCGCTGTCATTGGCCTAAGTATCCAAGATGAATCAGGTAAGCTCAATCCGAATTACATGAGCGTAAAAGCTTGGGAACGGCTTTTGAATGCCTGCTTAATTGCGGATTGGGATGACGGCACGGGCGATAACAAAGACGAAGATAATATCGGGCAATTAGCCAGCGCTTTGGCTCATGCTCGCTATAAGCTGAATATTTGCCCAGAAGGCTATCTCACCCGCTTTGAACAATTATTGGAAGTCATTCCTGAACCTCCTGGCATTCGTTGGCCACTGACACGCGCTGAATTGGCGCAAATTCGTCCCTATTTAACCTTGGCTAGCCACGGCCCTGGGCGTGATGGCATCATTGATCTCGGTACCTGGATCAAAAAACCTAATTCGGGAAATAACGCCAATCTTACTCTATTAGATGCGGTGCATCCGTCACAAATACTGGGATTCCCAACCGCGTTCGAATTATTCTCAGCTGGCACGGTCCTGGTCGTTGATCCCAAATCACAAGCTGGGTCAAGCCAATTTCCCCATAAATATTGGTTCGGATTATCGTCGAGCTTGGACCTCGACAGCGAAATAAAATGGAACCCCAAACCGCCACAGGTTAAACCTAACCAACTTGTTGCACTTGGTATCGCTGCTCCACCTCCCATCAATGCACATGAAACCAGCAAGCCGGTAAGAGAAACCTTATGGGAATTTAATCAAACGGATGGAAGGCGCCCAGATGTATTAGCCAATATGGGTGACATTTTATCGGCAAACGGAAATAAAGATAAACTGAATCGCGACATCACTGGATTACTTTTACAGAATCCTTTAGGCCCTTATGATGCGCCAAATCAATCAACCTTAAGAAAGCTTGCGTCCCCACAACAATCCGCCTCAGTCCAAGCTTCACGGAAAGGTGACCCTGGGGTAAATGATGATAATTTAACTGCCAATACCTTATCTGCCGATGCGCGACGCATTTGGTTGAATCTGAATGGTGGCGTTACCTGGAATAAAATACCGAATCGTGGCTATGCACGCATTGAAGCTCAACCAGATCCCACGGCTCCCGCTAACACACAAAAAGTTTTTGAAATCATCTACTATAATTGGAAAGATAGAACCAGCGGCGACCACATTGGTGGCATTCGTCGTGGACTGTCATTCCCTGAAACCGTCGGCGCGATCGACCATCCTGCTGGTACCGATATTATATTTATTGAGCCCACCGAGCTACAACCCTTAGCCATTGCTTCGCAGGGAATTTTCGCCATTGAAAGTGGTTCCTCTGCGACGGACGCCGCCGGTAAACAAAGCGCGCAACAATTCCGCCGAACCATTGTGCAAGCTGTCCCACAAGAAGAACTGTTGGAAATGCGCTGGGAAAAACAATCACAGTATCATGCTTTATTGGTTCAGCGGCATGGCAGCCTGATGAATGCCTTTCCCAGCGGCTATCAACGGCTCATTGATGAAAAACCCGATAATACCATGCTCGGATTCGATTCTAATGACCTTGACCATAACGTTGGCGTTCGGCCTGGTATTTTGCGTTCGATATTAACTTCTGGTCACTTAGGAGGAAGAAATCGCGATGGCCGCGCCTGGTCACGTAGTTTCAGCCGTGAACTATCCGGCGATGATCCTTTTATCCAAGGCAGTCAAGAAAATCTCCCCCTCCTCACATCGCATAATTATACGAGAGATTTATCCCCAGAAGGGCTGAAAGTTTTTAATGGGCCTATAGGTTACCAAGCATCAACTGGAACTGAAGGTGTGTTCACCTACCAAACGGCAGTCGCTGCTCCATCATTGGATGGACGACAAATTGGTTTTTGGGTTAAACCTTCAACGCAAATTCAAGGCAATGTCACCTTATTTGATTTCCGTTCGCCATCTAATAAAGCCGGTGAGCGATTGGGCGCTCAGATTGGCCCTGATGGCAGACAAACACCAGAACCAGGAAGCAATTATTACCAAAATCGCATTACCTTAACGTATGCCGACAGCGTCAAACAATTGGTCCTCACCGTTGCGAACGCTGCCGTCGAACATTTATACAATCACGGTCCCATTCTCTCACCAGAAGAATTTCGTTTTGACGGCGCGATGAGTATGACGCCACCGTCACCGTTAGGTCCTTATGTCGACCCGCGTTGTCTCGGCACACAAATCGCTCCATTTGCAAAAGCGGGAGTTAATCCCCTCGCACCGCTACGTCCGCTTAATGTGGTTCAACATCGATATCAATTAGACAAAATGGATGGCCTTAAAAAGAATATGTGGCATTTTGTCCAGGTAGTTTTTGTCGGCAATGATCCAGGCCATCTATCAATCATCGTAAATGGAATTGTTGGAAAAGATGTCACGCGTTCGGGACTATCCACGCCCGTCATGAAAGACGTTGGCGATCACATGACATTACCATCCATGATTCTCCAAACTGCATTACCGGCGACTCCTGATGTTAAGGCTAATGGAGCTGCCGCGTTAGTCATCCCAACAATCACGGTGAATGCCTTAGCATTCGATCCTGACACCCATGCGGAAATTTCCGGCGCCAACGCTCTAGAAAAAATTCTCCCAAAGCGCGGCGTCATCCGTGTCGGTAACGAATTTATTAGTTACGAGAATATTATTGGCAATACCTTAGTGGATTGTCTGCGCGCACGGCGCCAAGACAGTTATATCGACCTACCAGCGGCTGATCCCTATGCCTGGGTACAATTAGAAAAACATGATCAAGGTGATCTGGTCTATGCGGGCGGCATTCGCTTCAATCCAGGTTCAACAGGGCATTTGTGGCACGGGGAATGCAAACTTTCTCAGCCATTTCGCAATGGCGACGTAATAGAGTTCTATCGGATGTGGACAGAATTAGACCAACCCACAGGAATTGATATCGTGAGTGGGCGTCCTGCGGTTTTACCGACGGACACCACGATTAAAGTGAAAGGTGGATTAATTGCGGATTGGCCTCCACGCGGGTACGTGCGCATTCGCATCCCAGGCCAACCTGATGAAATTATTTATTATGATAATGGCGGTGGCCCACCTGGAATGACGCTAAACAATGTGGTCCGTGCTCAATATGGAACAACTGCGCAACTGATCTTATGGCCCAACACAGCGGCACCGACACCCGACCAAATTCCCAACCTGTATTTATGTAGCTTTGAAGTCGATCGTAATCCTATTGGCGAATTTCCTGATTCTATCCCACCTGTTCCCGGAATGCCGCCCCCAGCACAAGAAACATTATTAGTACAATTAACTGACCCGATGACTCAACGCATTGAATGGATTCATTATACCAATCTGGACGCCAGTAAGGGGCCTTTTTTCTTTGTTGATACCAATAATGAGTTCGGTTTCGATCCGGCACGTCGCTCGGTCGGAAGTCGCGCTCGACAAAGAACCGCCTTTGCTGCCACTGATTTACCTGGCGGAGACATGATGTTTTTCCCTGCCCAAAGTTCCGTACTCCCGGTTCAGACCACGCTAGATCGCGCGCATGTGTTAGTTACTGGTGATTTGTTTACGATAATACCCAAGCAACCAACCGGTAATTCACAGCAAGCCTGCATCCGCTATGCTGCAACTGATGGATTTCACCTAACTGCGGGTACGCAGCCAACAACGCCAGGCGACAACACGTGGGATACGGTTAATCGTTATTTTTCTTTCACAGAAAAACTGTCTCGTAAGTGGGATGACGGCGAATTTACCCTGGTTTCGTGGCCTGGATGGTCTGGCAATGACCTTACGGCAGACGGACATGGAATTCCGGCAGGCAATAATAATTTATTGCCCTATTTTACCTTGCCACTGGCCACCGCCTTTAGCCAAAGCAACAGCGTCTATTTCGGGGGTGATGATCCTGGGAATAGTTTCGCAAATGCCCCCAGTGTAACACCGAATTCATCCGGCCAATTGGTCGTTGATGCATTATATGCCGGTGTCCAACCCGGAGGCGTTGGTCGACCAAATCCTTTCGATAACTTGGTTGCAGCTTTCGGTACCAGCGCCACGAATATGAAACCCGTTTATGTCCAAAACTCACAAGATAAATCAGTTCCCTGGATATTAACAACCGCACCGCTGGGCAACAATTTTTTTATCCAAACCACAAATGACCTGTTCGGTAACGATTTGGGCTTCATCAAAATAGGCGGAGAAGTCTTTGCTTATGAACGACAAACGAATGCCCCAAATGGCGGTCGTCATATCGTTAAATTAATTGGCCGCAGCTTGCTTGGCTCAGTGGCCACCAAGCACACCGGACCTGAACCGGTGATGATTCTACCGATTGGCCCGGTGACGCGCCTTGTCCAACCACTGAACAATAGTGGACAGCCACAAGAGGTCTTCCTCACGCCACATTCACGCACGCGCCAAAATCCAGACACCCGAGATGATCCAAATGCTCCTGCGTTAATGTTATGTTCTTCCGATGGCCAACAAATGGAGTTATTTGCCATGCCTGATCGACACACGGCACCGTGGTTGCGTGGCATGTATAATACCACCGTGCAAAATTGGGGGACAGGCAACGGTGATACATTCGTCATTGGTTGGTGGCCACGCTATCCAAGCGGTCATCCGCATAAGGCCTCCACGGCTTGGGGATCTGCTGATCAATCTAATGCGTTACTACGTAATCGTATGTATGCCTGGATGGGTTTTCCCATTCGCTTTCACAATATGTATCTCAACGGTGGTAACGCCTTAGTTGAGTTGTCATTACTCGACGACGGGGCCGGCACTTATAATGTGTCTGCAAGCGCCATAACAGAAGGCTTTGATTGGAATGAATCACGGAATAACAGTTTTCCACTTTCTCCAACCGGCGCTCCAATGGATGCATCCTCCATATTCAGTCGTTACGCTGAGCGCCCAATCGATGGTGTCGAAGTACGTGTGCGCTTTGAATACCGAAATCCACCAGCTAATCCGCAATCAAATGCTGCGGCTTTCCTGCAACAAGTCGCTGTAAACGGCAATACGGCTCCCATGCTTGGTAAAACTAAATTGCGTGCCCGTGCACCTACTAAAATCCTACACGTTGAGGAAGCGCGATGAGTTTTCCTTTGTCCGATCATAACATCACTTCGTCCATTAACCGTCGTGGTTTTACCCTCGTCGAAATTATGGTCTCGTTAATGATCTTCGTCGTCGTCAGCGGCGCGATGGTATCAATTTTGATGATGAGTTCAGAATTATTTCGCCGTGGTGAATTTAGCCGCTCGGCCAATGACGAAACCATTGCCGTCCTTGGTGCGGTGACTGACGATTTAAATCACCTCGTCCCCGAAAGTGGAGATGGTTGGTATTATGCCGGCATTCCTAACCCTAGCGGCAATACAATGATCTCTTTCACCACTACCGGACAAAATGCAAATGGCCTTGGCACACGCGGACAAAATGCACGGACATTAATTGGGTTATGGGTTGACGAAACGCCTGATGAAAAGCCGAAACTACGTCGCGTGACCTTAGATGATACGTTGGATATTTTAGATTTCATTGGTTCATTGTTGACGAATAACGGCCTGCAAGGACGTAAAGTAACTCATTTTGAGACGCTGACCGCCGGCGGTTACGATTCTAAAGGAAACCGAATTACTTTACTCTCGATTACTAAAGCAAGCGTACCTGAAGATAAGGCTTGGTTTGGTCGACAAGTCATGCGTCAACTTGCCGGAGCAACCGATTTGGCCGATCTCGAATTTACTGGGGTTTATAATTGGGCATCTCCAACCGATACGGGTACAGGAGGATCACACGTACCGCTCGAAGTTATCATCCCCAGTTCCATCCTCACTGAAGGCTGCCTACATTTTAGCGTTTGGCTCGCGCTCAATGAATTACCCAGCATGCAACGGCCCAAAGATAAAGGGACACTCTATAAAGGGCAGCCGGATTGGGAACAAATTGATCACAACGGCAGCACTATTTTGGGACCGTGGGGTAAAGCCGTTGGCGGAGGTGGAGGAGCTGAAGTTTATGACACTCGTCCAAAGAACTGGAAACCAACGACGGCCGCTGGTGCCACGGTCATTCGCAAGCCACCTTTCCCTTCAGCACTGCGATTGAGCTTTGTACTGACCGGTGGCGGACGTTTTGCGCCGACGGGTTATTTGCAAAGCGAAATGGCCAATGATGCGAGCGGAGGCGATTTCCGCGTTTCTGGTCTGCAAGGTCTGCCCTCCATTCCTGGGTCGATGGTGCGCGTTGGGGATGAGTGGATTGCCTATAAATCGATTAGCGGTGGTAAAATTTATTACGATCCACTTGATCCGCTGACTGGCGCCGGTCGCGGCGCGCGGCGTAGCACGGTCACCGCACATCCACGCGGAACGGTCGTGCAAATTGGGCAAAGTTATAGCTTAGTACGTTCGCTGCCGCGCTAACGCTCGACATGATCTTTCGTTTGCAGGATAACTCAGGCCTCTTGCTCCCTGCCAAACTTGATCCAGGCTGCGCCGCCTATGGACGGATTCCTTGATTTTCTTGATCTTGATCGCTTTCATCCCAGCGATTTGTTAGTCATCGCTACGCTGATTGTGCTCGAAGGGTTGTTGTCTTGCGACAATGCCGTCGCGCTCGCCATGTTGGTGCGCAAGTTGCCGAAAGAGCAACAAGGCAAAGCGCTGCGTTACGGCATTATTGGTGCCTACGTCTTTTTGTTTATCGCGTTATGTATGGCCACATGGATTATTAGTCAGTGGTATTTGAAAATATTAGGCGGTTTATATTTGCTGTGGATCGCGGTGAACCATTTCATGCAGGCGCATCAAAATCCGTTAGAGCCGGATGATCAGCCAAAGAAACTATGGCGCATTCCTGGACTCACCGTGTTTTGGAGCACCGTGGTCATGGTCGAAGCGACCGATATCGCTTTTAGCGTCGATTCCATCGCTGCTGCCGTCGCTTTGTCCGATAAATTTTATGTCCTGTTAATCGCTGGTTTTATTTACATCCTGGTGATGCGTTTTGCTGCTCAGGGTTTTATTTATCTGCTACGCGTATTTCCACATTTAGAAACCGCTGCGTTTCTAGCCGTAGCGACCATTGGCTTAAAATTAGTCT
>CANETI010000019.1 GCA_947440715.1 Planctomycetota bacterium
GGTTCTGACCAAGTGGTGCCATCATCACTGGTACGTATTTCCCAACCACGCGGATAATCTTCGGCTGATTCAGTACAGTCGAGGGTAATTTGTGATAAGGACCACGATTTTTTCATGTCGAATTGAAACCATTGACCAGCTTTTTGACCTTCGCCAGTATCCCACCGTGATTTTGTATCTCCATCGACCAAGTTAGCCATTTTATTGCTATTATTGAATGATGAGAATGCCCATTTTTTAATTACCTTAGTATCGATGGGCACCAAATCGCCCAATTCCTCCATCGTATATGGCGCTAAACGATCAGCGGTCGCCGAACGAATTTTCGCCACATCTTCTTTCGTGATCGCAGAAGCCGAATTACCAAATGCGGTTCGGATATAGGTTAACACTTCAGCTACCCATTGGTCGTCATTCGCCTTCATCGGCAACATTAAACCCGCATACATTTGGCCATCTAATTCACCCATTAAACCATGCAGCACAATACGCGTCACCGCGTCTTTATTTCCCAGCACGCGCGGTGAGCCAACCAAGGTTGGTCCCATGCGTTGACCATCACCACTCACAATACCTTTGCCATCAAGGCCATGACAAGCGAAGCATAATTGTGCGAAGTGATCTTGGCCTTTTTTCGCCAAGGCCATCGCTTTGGGATCTAATTTCGGATTCATCGGATTTGGATTTTTAGGGTCATATTTAATGCTTTGTTGTGCACTGGCAGAGATGATTTCGTTACCGGTATATTTCGCCGCGATATCAGCCAACAACTTTTTTGCCGCCGGATCATTCGAAAATCGTAAGGAATTGACCGCCTGCACCACCACATCAATTTCTTTATCTTGAGCCAATAGCGCATATTCAGGCATCAACGTCATATCCCCTGCTTTAAACAATGTTTCACTAATACGCAGAGCCGTGATCCGCACGCGTGCATCGGCATCTTTAAACGACGAACTCAACAGAGCGCGATCAGTTGCCACCAAACCATCTAACGTCCACAGCGCATGTACTCGACCCAAGGCTGACGGACTACTCTTCGCCAATGATAATAAAGCAGGCACCACTGATTTATCCTGGCGCAACACGATCAATTGCTGCGCCATGTCGCGCCACCAACCATTGGGATGCGACAAAGACGCGACTAATTCCGCTGACGATTTCGCTAATAATGACGGCTGCGGACCTGGCTTTTGTGATTCATGCACCACACGATAGATGCGTCCATGACCAGCATAGCGCGCATGGCCATCACGATCGATTATTTCCCGTAGATAAGATCCTGGTTTTGTCCAATTACCTTCTTGCACAATGCCGTTATGCAGATCGCCAATATAAAGACAGCCATCAGGACCAGTTGCTGACCACACGGGACGGAAAGCTGGATCGGTTGAGGTAATAAATTCGTCCTTATCGTGAGCGTTAACCATGATGCGTTTACCGTCAACGACACTAATTTTTGCACGACGTACTAAACGACCGACTGGTTCGGGTAAAATATAATCTCCATACAAATCAGCTGGCATGCGATCACCACGAAAGATCGATTGGCCAGCAACAGCGGTAATATGATTAATAACGCCTTTAATTGGATGCACTCGCTTTAATCCACCCTGCACGTCAACCACCTGCATGCGTGGGAACAAGTCATTAAAGACCTCTGGGATTTCGCCCGATAAGGTCAACGAACCATAACTCGGATGTTGCTGAAAACCCTTTGCCCCTCTTTCGCCACCACCAGTTGCACTAATGAGGCGACCGACATCATCTTGCGCTAAACCCCATTGCGAACTGATGCCATAAATTCGGTCTGCTTCCCAGGTGCGGTCAGATTTAATGCGAAAACGACGACTTCCAACGAGTGCGCTATAAAGAAAATTATCCGTACCCCAAATCAACGCACTATCTTGGTGTTCCAAGTTGCCCTTTGACGGACCTCCATCGTATACCAGTTGTTGTTCGTCAGCGATGCCATCGCCATTGGTATCTTTATGCGAAACGAATTTTCCCGTATATGTCTCAGCAATAATCACGCGATCATCCAGCGGCAACACCATGCGCGGCAATACCAAATTATCCAAATAGATGGAGCTCTTATCGTACACCCCGTCACCATTACTATCGGTCAGCATGGATACGCGTGAGAGCGGGTCGTTCTCACCTTTGGCATCAGCGTCCATCATATACGTACGCATTTCACAGACGAATAAGCGACCATTACCATCCCAGGAAAATGCCACGGGATTAACAATCGCTGGTTCCTGAGCAACTAATTCAATGCGATAACCGGGAGGTAACGTAAAGCGCTTCATCGATTCTTCGACGCTTAAGTCCTTGAGCGATGGCAACACCTTGGCCACACCACCTGGGTAAAATTGACTGGCTTTGGTCGTTGGGAAATCATCAGGAATAACCGTAGAAATTTTTCCCGTCGCCAACCATTCGATGGAGCGCAATAACACCGTCTGATAACCAACGCACGATAAACACGCGGTTTCACCGACGTGCCCCATGACGTTGGTTAGCATTTTACCCTTACCGACCGGCACCCACCACACGATTGGTTCATCTTTACCCGTGCCACCATTTTTGGGGTCGGAATAAGCCGAAAGTAAAATATTTAATTTTTCCGCTGGCCCACGTTGTCCATGATAGAGTTCGTCAAAGCGATGAATCCAATTAACTGGCATGTTCGCCGTAATGGGATTACTGGTGTCGCGTACGGTCATTTTCCAATCGTACACCCCACCGTGGCCCATATTACGGCCCTGCCCTTTTTCTTCGCGTTGAACTTTACCTAACTCATCAAAAAACACGCTGGCGCCAAACTCTTTTGGTCGCCACAACAAACCAACCGCCTGCTCAAAACCATTCCATCCGGTGAAACTATTATTCGCCGCGTGCAGCGGCATGACTCCACCACCATCAGCCAAATATTTTTCCATGCTGGCGCGCACGTCTTCTGGCCATTGCTCGCCATTATAATTAATTAACACGCAACCGTATTTACTAAAATTAGGTTTCCAGGCATCCCAATCCGCTTTGGATGCTTTTGCCGCCGGTGCATTACTCTCTTCAATCACGAGCTGTTTTTGGTTACCCAAAAAAGCCATGAGAAATTCATTTTTCTTCACCCAGTCGTGGTTGTTTTGACCGCCGATAAGGAGGACCTTTATGGTTTCCGCCCCCCTGAGCGACGCTGAAGTCACACATAACAGAGGCAAGATCAGTACGAGTAGGGCGAGCAGACGTGCAGGCATTTTCGGTCTCCGAGACGACAGGCGGTGAGTACAGATGATGGCTATTCCGCCTTATAGTGAAAGCGCTTCCATCTTCATGTCGCAATAATTACGTAATAGCGCCGGAATCGTTTAATGGGAAAAGAAAATGCCGTCTGCCTCAGGCGGTTGCACCGCAATGCCAAGGCAGAAATGTCAAAACAAAGTCGGCGCCAGGGTCATAATGAACCGCAGACGGGAAATTATGTGCTCTGTAATCGCTAAAGGCGCCGCCTCATCCAGTCCACTATTTCAACGGCACGGCCTTGCCATCCTTCGCAGCGCCCCACCACGCGCCCATCACCGGATAATAGGCATCATGAGGACGCGAATGATCGGCGGTCGGCATGATGACCACGCGCTTGGGCCCAGGAATTTGATTGAACATGGCAAAGACCCCCGCTGGTGCGCAGGTGGTGTCAATTAATCCCATACCAACCAAGACCGGACCTTTAATGCGACGAGCAAAATTCACCACATCATAATAAGTGCTGGCGGTCGTCATTTTAGCAACGTCTTTGCCACTCCATGATTGCACCCAGTGCGGCCAACCGGGCATGCGCTTCACCTGTTCGCCAGTGTGATCACAACCTGCGGGAACATTCGCTGTGACAGCAGTAACGCCGGGATGTAAACCAGCCACCATGATCGCCTGTAAACCACCTTGGCTACCACCTTGCGATAGCAGCGTGGTTTTATTCCAGTCCGAACGTTGAATTAAATAATCTGCTCCGCGATAACAGGATAAATACATGCGCAAAAAATAACTCAACTCGCGATCATCGTTTCCAATCGTCGGATAGCCTTTCAGCGCACCCGCATTTTGCGCGTCATAAAATGCTTTGCCTTCATCAATGGGCAAATCGTGCGCGATAAGATTAAGCACCATCCACCCACTTTTCGCTGGATTCACCGACCATTGCTTTTGCAGCGGATAAACTCCCGCCCATTGCACCGCCAACATGGCTGGACATGGCGCGTTCCCTTTCGGACGAGCAAAGTAGCCATGAATTTTACTACCACGAATATTTCCCATGGTGATTTTCCACAGGTCCACATTCGCCTCACCTGATTCCACCGCTTCTAATTTCGCATCCATCGGCACGGCTTGCAGCTCAGCAATTTTACCCTGCCAAAAAGCGTCGAAATCCGCGGGTTCAGGCGCTGACACGGGAATTTTATCCCAGGCATACGCTGCGCCGCCATAACTAGTTTTCTTATCGTGTGCGACAGCCAATAATAAGGTTCCTGGTTCCGACCAACTCGCACTCACCGTCGCCTTGCCATCAGCAAACATCAATTTACCCGCCGCAACGTCTTGCACGCCGCCAGCTTTAACCGTGTAGCCAAGCGCTTCGGCTGGAACTTCAGTCACCGTTATCGTCCACGTCACCATTTGCCCAGGTTGGTACACCCCATCGACACGATCTGGCGTCACCGTTAATTCAACGGCGGCTAGCGTGAGGCTGAAAATGCTCACGGCCCCCAGCAACAGCAAATGGGGCAGAAATTGGCGCGACATAAATCGTAACATAGTTAGCTCCCGAAAACGGCTTGCTAGCAAATGCACCACGGTCGTGAACGTGACAGATAAGTCGCGCATCCGCACGAATTCGCTGCATCCCGTGTAAAAACTCTTCACTCAACTATGTACTGCTGGGCTCTAAGAAGAATTGTCCCTACCTCATTATTATTTCGCTTCAAACCCCGCACGAACCTTGCCGGCGTGATCAATCAGCGGCTTAGGATCAGCCACGGTGCCAAGTTCGCGGACGCCTGGGCCTTTTTCTTTGACGCCAAGATCGCCGTCCATGGCTTGCGCTAGCGCCGTGATTTGAGCCACTACATTGGGGTTCGCTGATGCGACATTGCTGGCTTCACCAATATCACTATCCAAGTTATATAATTCATTTTTAGCTAAGTGTAATTTCCACGGCCCTTGGCGCACAGCTTCTAAAACAAGACCTCTGAAATAATAAAAAACGTCGTGGGGCGGTTTGGCATCGGGCTTGCCAGTAAGCGACGGCCATAAATCACGACCATCGATTACGCGATCCGTCGGAACCGTGCCGCCAGCGAGCCCAACGACGGTGGGCAACACATCAATCATCCCCGTAATGACGTTACAGGTGGAACCAGCAGCAATTGATTTCGGCATCCACGCAATGGTCGATACGCGGATTCCACCTTCCAAGGTGCTGCCTTTATGGCCACGCAGCGGAGTATTAAAACCACGGTTAGTCCCGCCATTATCTGAGGTGAAAATAACCAAGGTTTTTTCACTCAGTCCCAAACTTCGCACCGTCTCTAATACTTGGCCGACGCTCCAGTCCATCTCTTCAACCCAGTCCCCGTACAGACCATTTTTTGACTTATTGTGAAAAGCCTTCCCAGGATAAAGGGGGAAATGCACGGCAGAATGTGGCATATAAAGGAAGAACGGTTTGTCCTTATTCGCCGTGATAAACGACTTCGCTTCGTTGGTGTAGTTTTCCACCAGCTTACATTGGTCTTCGGGCAATACCCGTTGCAAGACCGTTTCTTGTCGCATCAGTGGCAACGGTGGCTGTCCTTTTTCGGGATTCCCCGCCTTCACAGGTTCGCCTAAATTACTTCTTACTCCATCTGCGACTGGACCCATGTCATTGGAATAAGGCAGGCCATAATACACATCGAATCCCTGACGCGTTGGCAAAAATTCTGGCTGATCACCTAAATGCCACTTACCAACACAGGCCGTCGCATAACCTTGATCGCGCAATAATTCCGCGATGGTAATTTCTTTCGGCGATAATCCATTTCCGCCAATTGGAAATAACACATGGGGAATACAGAGGGCACGCTTGGGATAGCAACCGGTCATCAATGCGGCGCGAGACGGTGAACATACCGGCGCGGCATAATAAGACGTCAGCTTGCAACCTTCACTGGCCATGCGATCCACATTCGGCGTGCGATTGAGCGTCGAGCCAAAGGCACCGACATCGGCATAACCCAAGTCATCAATATTGATAATAATGACATTCGGTTTATCGGCAGCGTGGACAAAGCCCGCAAGTCCGACAAGCGCAAGCAGTGAGGCAACGAGCAATGATTTCATGACAAACTCCTAAGTCTTAGCTGATATCCATACCATGATGGCAAGGCTATCGTTGTGTAGGAACTCTCCACTCGGTAAAGGTAAAATGCCCGTGATTTACCTACTTCCGTGCTTGTGCCATAGGCCGCCAGGCATGTGCACATGGCCTTTCTCGCACGCGCACTATGGTTGCGCGCCATGTCCGCCCCAGCGATTCTTATCTGCACGCTAAATGCTCGCTTCAGCCACGCGGCGCTCGGCCTGCGGTATTTGATGGCGAATATGGGCGACTTAACATCGCAGGCTGCCATTCGCGAATTTACTATTAATGATCAAGCAGCGCATATTGCAGAACGTTTATTAGCCGAATCGCCACGCATTATCGGTTTTGGTATTTATATTTGGAACCTCAACGAAACGCTCAGCGTTATTGGATTACTAAAAGCCATCGCGCCAGATATTAAAATCGTCATCGGTGGTCCCGAAGTCACTCATGATTATGAACACGAAGCGGTGGTCGCCTTAGCCGATGTGCTCATTACCGGCGAAGCCGACCTGACCTTTGCGACGGTGTGCGCCGATTTATTAGCTGGCAAGCCCGTCGATAAAGTCGTCGCGAGTCCCAAACCAGACATCGCCGCCATTAAATCACCATATCATCTCTACAGCGATACTGATCTGGCCAATCGCATCATCTATATGGAAGCGAGCCGCGGCTGCCCATTTACCTGTGAATTTTGTTTGTCGTCAATTGAAAATAGCGTCCGCGCTTTTCCGCTCGAAGCCTTTTTGCTCGACATGGAAGATCTACTGAAACGCGGCTGCACCACCTTTAAGTTTGTTGACCGCACCTTTAATTTATCGCCCAAGACGGCTTCGACGATTCTTTTATTCTTCCTCGATCGCTGGCGTGATGGTTTATTCCTGCATTTTGAAATGGTGCCTGATCGTTTGCCCGATGTGGTAAAATCGTTAATTGAAAAGTTCCCTGCCGGAGCCGTGCAGTTTGAAATCGGCATCCAAAGTTTCACCCCGGAAGTTGGCGCGCTGATTTCGCGCCGCATGGATCGCGGACGTACCGAAGCGAATTTCAAATGGCTACGCAGCAACACCGGCGTCCATATTCATGCGGATTTAATTATTGGCCTCCCAGGCGAAACCGTGGCCACCTTCGCGGAAAGCTACGATGCGCTGTCGCTGTTAGATCCGCAAGAAATCCAAGTTGGAATATTAAAATTACTTAAAGGTACGCCGCTCATTCGCCACCGCGAACCGTTTGCCATGCGTTTTAATCCGCAGCCGCCCTATGATTTGCTCGCCAGTCGCGACTTCGATTTCCCCACCATGCAGCGACTCAAGCGCTTTGCCCGCTATCACGAAATGTACGTGAATAGCGGAAAATTTCGCCATGGCATCGCTCGGTTGATCGCCACTCAAGCCTCACCATTTTTCGCCTTACTCGGCTTCACCGATTGGCTGTGGACCACCACACATCAAGAACACGCCTTCAGCCAAGTGCGACAATACGAATTAATCTTTACTTATCTCTGTCAGCTCGAAGTCCCGCGCGAGGAAGTCACCGATCTGTTAGCGCAAGATTTCCTCGTCAACGGCACACGGAAATATTTACCAGAAATACTGCGCCCCGCCGTTGAAGCCGCCCACGGACGCACACGAACATAATAAGAAGAGGCAATTCCACGCTATTTTGACCCTGGTAATCCGGAATTGGTATTGGTTCTTCTACGCCACATCAAACTGCTGGTGTTCAATTATAAAAGCTATATGGAATCAACATCTCAAAGCCTGTCTACAACGACAACTCGTTCGCCAGAAAACCTGAGTCAACCCTCGACTTGAGGAGTCCACATGAGCAATCCGCGTCCGAAGGATTCCGAGGATCTTAATCCAACCATTCCCGCCAAAGGTTGGGACGGCGCTGCAACTATACCTGTGACGAATGCAAAAGACGCTGAGTCCCCATCATCAGCTCAAAAAGGGTCTCAGCTCCATCAAGCAAAGAGCGTCAGCGGAACCATGGCGACCTTGCCGATCGCGCAAAGTCACTTGGCCGAAACGATCACTGACCAAGCTGAGAAAATGGCGGCAACGCGCGCAACAGTTCCTGCTGGGCTAGCGGAAACCTTACGCGCAGGAACTGCACTGCCCGAAAATTCGCCCACCTCATCGCAAAGTCGAACTAGTAGCGCGCTCACTTCTGAACATGGTCGAACCGGTACCGTTTCGCGTACGGTGCGTACGCGCATTAATCTTAATTTGCCGGCCGATGCTCAACAACTCGACCGTAAACTCCAATCATCGCGCACCTCCGTATTAGCAGACATGGCCACAGCGCGGTTATCGCGTGGCACTGGCGCAATTCCCAAAGGCCTTCAACGGCTGATTGACCAACAAGGCACTGAGGGTCGTTACGCCATTGATCGTCCGCTGGCTGCTGGCGGCATGGGCGCAGTATTAAAAATTGAAGATCACGATTTCCGTCGTGGCGCGGCGATGAAAGTAATTCACGCACGCTTTGCCGACCAACCTGAGGCACTCGAACGTTTTCTTGCGGAAGCGCAAATTACTGCCCAACTTGAACACCCGAATATCGTCCCGATCCATGATCTTGGGACGATGGAGGACGGCACACTTTATTACACCATGAAGCTAATTGAGGGACGCTCACTTAATGCCCTCATCAAGCAGCTTATGCAAGGTCGCGGCCTACTCAAAGATGGTAAGGGTGCGCTGATTTCCGCAGATGCTGACGCACTAGCCGCAGTTCAACAATGGACCATCAATGAGCGAATCTTGGTATTTCTCAAAGTGCTCGACGGTGTCGGTTACGCCAATAGTCATGGTGTCGTCCACCGCGACATCAAACCAGATAATATTATGCTTGGTCCCCACGGCGAAGTTTTGGTCGTTGATTGGGGTATTGCCAAAGTTTTACCGGGTTCCGTAGCTACCGCGATTGAGGCGGGCGATGGTAAAGTTGGCCGACAAGTGGTTTCCCTGCGCGAAGCTGATGCGCTCAGTGCAACTCTTGAAGGACAGGCAATGGGAACCATTTTCTACATGCCGCCTGAGCAGGCAACGGGAAATCTTGCAGCGATTGATGCCCGTAGTGATATCTACGCCCTCGGTGCGACGCTCTACGAACTTTTGGCATTACGTCGCTGTCTCAATTCTTCGGCGTTACCTGATATGGTGATGCAGGTTGCTAATGGTGACTGGATTGCGTTTGATCGTGCTTGGGAACAAACCCAACCAGGCAGCAAAGCTGATCCTGATTTGACGGCGATTATTCACCAAGCCATGGCTCATGACCCCACCAAGCGTTATGCGTCGTGCGAAGCGTTTGCCGCAGATCTCCGTCGTTTCATTGCCGGACAAGGTGTACTCGCTCGACGGCGTAATTTAATTGAGCGCATTGGTTTATGGTATGCTGCCCACCGTCGCCAAGTTCAAGTCGGCTTAGGGGTTGCGGTTATTGCCGCCGTTGCCGTCATGGCTGGCACGTGGATCGGTAGTCGAGAACAACGCGCACTCGCCATTTCCACCGCTGCCGAAGCGCGACAAGTTGCAGCTACTGCTGGAGAGGATGTCCATTTATTACAAGATGCGGTCGCCAAGCTCCAAGCAGCGGTGACTTTAAATAGCAACGATACCCAGCTGCGCAGTTTACGGGAACAACTGCTCACAACCCTGGGCAAAGCGGAACAACGTGCGGACGCGCAAAAAATGGCAGAAGGCCAGCGCATCGCTATCACGGCTAAAATCGCTGAATTGCGCCAAAGCGCAAAACTGTTTCAAGACGCGGCGGCCAGTGAAAATCAACCAGCTCAAAGTAAGAGTGCGCTTGAAAATGCTGAACGAGTGTTGACTTCAGCTATCGAACTTGATCCCAAAGACGTCGAACTTGACCAACAACGCGAAAAAGTTCGCGGCCTTTTACGCAATGAGCGCCAACGCATCGAATTACTCGCCAAACAAGAAGCTCGCGGTCAGGGTCAAGTGGCACTTGAAAAAGCTGAGCAGCAACTGGCCCAGGTTGCCGTCATACCGAGCGATACATCTGCGTTCCTCACGATTACTGATTTACTGAAAGTTTTAGACACTCATCTGCAGAAAGCGGACGGGCTGGATGGCATGCAGGATCTCGTCAAACGCAGTGATCGCTTGCGTGCAGAGCTTGAACACAGGCTCACACTTTTGAATCGCCGTGATCAAGCCCTGCAATTAAAAGTTCGTGCCGCTAACGCGCTGCAAAACGGTCTTGTCGCTGACGCCGAACAAACGGTTCGCCAAGCACTTGATACGGCGCCCGATCACGTTGAAGCCCTGCCACTGCGACGTGAATTACAAGAACAGCTCACCTCCGTCATTGATATTAAACGTCGCAACGAAGAAATCACCCGCCGCCAAGTACGTGCCCAAGAAGCCGAGCAAAAACTCGCCTCAGCGAGAACCACTATGAAGGCACTCGCAGATGCCAGCAAACGTGCAATGACGGCACAAACCCTTGCCGCGAAATTAAATCGTGAATTAGCATCAGAACCAGCAACGAAAAAAGAACCGCTGTTCGCCGCCCGTCGCTCCGCGCAAGAAGCCAACTTAGAAGCGGCGCAAAAATGGGCCGACAGCGAAACGTCGGCACAAAACGCCTTTGCTCTGGTCACCGACCAACCTGATTCAGTAAGTGCTATCGCCGCCAATGCCTTACTTGCGGATCTCTATGTGCTGCGTTTGCGTGATGCGCGCACCAAAGGTAATTTGGCCGAGATGCTCGCCTACCGCAGTCAACTCATGCGCTATGATAACGCTGGGCGCTACCGCTCCGAAATAACTGGTCAGGGGACAGTACTTATTGATGCACCAACGGGCACCAATCTCACCCTTCACGCTTTGCGCGATACCGGGGATGGTCGCTTGATCGCCAGCGGAGACCCGTTGACGGTAGTTTCTAGACAGCCATTAACCGTAGACGCGGGCTCCTATCGCATCCAATCTGGCCAAAACGAAGTAGCTATTGCCGTTAAGGTTAATGAAAGCACGACGGTTACGATACCAACAGCCCTACCGACCATAGCCGGCCACAGCTTACGTTTCGTCCCTGTTCCGATCGAACTGGGCAAATCATTCATGCTTGGGCAAGACGAAATAACCGTCGAGCAATATCGTGCGTTTATCAATGATCCGACGATTATCACGCAAGTAAAAGCCTCGTGGAAAAAATTGACCACAAGGGGCGACGGTGCGAGCGACGTACGCGAACCGTTGCTCTATATTCCGCGCACCGTGCCTTCAGCACGCGAGCCACTTTCATTAACTTGGCAACTACTCCCACCAAATGCCAGTCGCATTGAATCCATCGAGCCTGAACTACTAGAAGCAGGAATGCCGATTACTGGTATTAGTCGAGTAGACGCAGAAGGATTCTGCGCCTGGTTGAGTGCCAAAACAGGAAATCGAGTTCGCCTTCCCACAGCGGCAGAACGCGCCTGGGCCGCAAACGGCGGTGATCCAGCGCGCATTCATCCGTGGGGTCCTGGTTTTGATCGCGCTTTTTCCGTTAATGCCTTTAGCCACGCTGAACGAGCTGCTGGCCCTGGAAGCAATTCCTATGACGTAGGTCCATTCGGTCATCGGGATTTGGCTGGTAACGTGCGCGAGTGGTTAATGGATCGTCCTGCTCACCCTGGTGATCTCTTCACTGCTGGAACGAAGGGCGCACTAGTAGCTGGTGGTTCATGGGCTGATGAATCCGATTTCCTTTTTCGTTCCAACGCTAGCGAAAGTATAGATGATACATTCGTGTCACCCATTTTTGGTTTCCGCATTTTAGTGGAGTTTCCGTGAATCGCTTAATTCCCTGCGCTCTGATTTTATTTTCTTCCTGCGTTTACGGTGAAGATACTCCTCCACCGGCTGACGAAAAACCGCCGGTCCCGCCGCTGGGGGTAGCACCCGTCGTGAATCCAATTCCGACCAGCGTCGTCGCCGCATCAGCTATTCCCGCCCAGGCGCCAGCAGAAGGACGTCGTTGGACTGGTTTCGCTGCGTTCGTCGGCGGCTGGGATAACAATGTTTTGCTCCAACCAGCAAACCGACCAAATGCTACTGATGAAAATTCTGCCGTACTCGGCGCCGAACTACGACTCGCTTGGCATCCACTTATGACATCCACTAAGCGAATCGATATTACCGCAGACGGTGATCAAACCACCTATCCTTCCGCCCATGAAGCCGACCTTTCACGTGGCGGCCTTCGTGCCTTTGGCCAACTCACACTGGAAAGCGATACCTTGGGGCGCATCGACCCTGGTTTACTGATCGCGGCACATCGCTATTGGCTCGATGGAGAAGGCGCTGCCTCCAGTTTAATGGCGACCGCAATGTTAACGAAAGTAAAGCCAAGTTGGGTTGGGGTCGCCACTGCCAGTTTGGTCCAACTCGAATATGATTTAAA
>CANETI010000020.1 GCA_947440715.1 Planctomycetota bacterium
CAGTGATGCGCGCGATAAAGAAAATATACAATTCATAGAGTTGCGTCGCTATTTCACCACCTTGATCAAATTTGAGCGTCGAAGCAAGCTCTATAAATATTTTTTTTGCGCGAATACAATTATTATGAACATCTTCTATGTGATGATGCTTGGCGGCATCAATAGCGAGGCTCAAGAAACGAATAGCGCCTTGATAAAGCTTGATAATTAAATCGCGCTGAGAAAGAGTTGAGATTTCAGCCGTACGGTAAGCATTCATTAAGGTAGGGCTCATTTTTATATCCTTGTTGAATAAGTAACGGTTAGGCATTCGTAAACATGAGTATTAATTAGGGTAAAGTTCAAGCGAGGATTCCTGTGGCGCACGCTAATAAGAAAGTCAGAGAGGTCGCGTTCATGTATAAGCCGAAATAGATAAAAGAGGCAATTCCTCGTGATTAAGTCCCATTTGCGCGTGACGCAGCCATATTTTGGAATCCTGCAATTTGACCGGTTAATATATCGCCCTGACTTTTGAAGCCTTGAATCAACTGTTCCATTTGGCGGAATCGTGCTTCATAACGCGCTCGACGTTTGGTTAATAAGTCATCAACGCGCTTAATTCTTTTATTCATGCTATCGATGTCGACTTGATAGCCTTTATCTTTTCGTGGAACAGAGCCAGTTTCGATATCGGTTAACTTTGAGATAGATTCGGACGATAGTTGAGCAATGCCTTTTGTTGCACTGACGCTCACCCCAGTTAATACACTGGTTGCAGTCACAACCAAAGCGAGACCTTCGCTCGTCGTACCACTTTTCCCTTCTAATATTTGACCACGACCTGTAGCAGCGATGCCGTTTATTGTACCGGCGACATCAACGCCATTTACTTTCACATCGGACAATCCTAAGTCCACTCTGGCGGTGGCGGCGGTATCAATCTTGATGGACTGACCAGCCCCATAATATTTACTTTCAAGACTAAGGGCGCCACCATTAACACCGACCGATACTTTATCACCATTGCTGGTAACGATACTGTTGATGGCATTTTGTACTTGTTCAGCTAACGATTCTACACTGGCATAAGTGCCAGATGCAAGCTTAACACTATAGTGATGGTCATTTATGGTGATGCCCAAGCCATTGTTGAGCGTATTGATTGTTAATGGCAATATTGGTGCCCCGGTAGTGGCGACCAGCGCTCGTTGAGCAGGTTGGGTTATAGTAACGGTGAATGGTTGAGTTGTTTTGGTTTTATTGCTCAGTGCAGCGAATTGAACAGCGGTTGACGTTGATGTGCCGGTGTTCGTAAATAATCGAGCAACTCCTGTTGGATCACTGCTCAGTTTTGCAGACAAAGCTGCCTCATCAATATCAAAGGTACCTTTGTCGCGGTTAAGTCGAATGCCAATGGCAGAAAGAGTGTTGAGGCTACTCGGCAGTCCTGTAACTGATCCGGTGAGTTCTTGAATGACTGAATTAAGACCAGAACGCAGATCTGATTCAGATAATAGTACACCTGCTTGGCGGGTAGTGGCATTATATTTGGTATTGTCGCTAAGAAAGGTAATCGCAGTATTTAAATCGGTAAAAAACGTCTTAATTTTATCCTGAATACCGCTAGAGTCATTATTTACGTTGATAGTAGCGGTACTCGTGGTGGGAGTTTTAATTGTCAGGGTGACGTCGGGAATGATATTTTCGATGGTATTACTGCTGCTATAAATGGTGAGCGGCGTGGTGCCGCCCAATGTGACTTGAGCGTCTACCGCCGTCGTGAGTGTCGACATATCAGTTGGATTGAGTCCAACATTAAAAATAGGCTGTAAGGCATCGCTCGCCGAAATCGTGATGGCGTTGGCTACACCAGTATTTGATGCCTGTATTAGTAAACGGTGAGGATTGGCCCCACCATCATTCACGACTGACGCAGTGACTTCCGCGCCAGATTGATTAATGGCTAAAGCAATATCATTGAGGCTGCTGCTACCCGCAGCGATAGCGATGGATTTTTCCGCGCCATTACCAACTTTCAGGGTGATTGTGCCAGCGCCAATAGCCGTACTAGCAGATTCACGCCCCGCAGCAGCAAGTTGATGGGCTGTAGCGATATTAACAACGTCGATTTGATAAGCTCCAACAGGAGCACTGCTTTTCGCACTTGCTGTCACAGCAGATTCGGCGCTGCTGCTAGCGGTACGCGCGTTAAATGTGCTGGGCAGCTTAAGCCGAGAAAGATCTAACTGAGCCGATAAGAGTTTCGTATTGTAGGAACGAACGGCGGTTTGCCGAGATTCAATCGTTGCCTTGCGACGTTCCAGCACTGCTGTTGCTGCGCGATCTGCAGCAACCATACCATCAACGATAGCTCGTGAATCAATGCCAGATGAGAGTCCAGAAACGCCTTCAATTGCAGGCATAATAATCCCTCCACCGTTTATGCGGTCTTGTCGAAGAGTAGGCCAATCATTTCGTTAATGCGAGCGTGGATCGTCCGTAGTTCCTTCGAGGGAATTTGACGAATAAGCTCACCTGTATTTCGATTGGTGACTTGCATGAACAGTTCTGCTGAATGGTCATCGATGATGAACGCAAGTTCCTTGCCACTTGCCGCTTCGACCACTCGTTTCACTTGTTGCGCGATGGTTCTAATGTCTTCGTTTGGAACATATGAGCCATCGGGTTCAGCGTCGATTCGCTGGAGCCGTGCTACATCTGACTGAATACGTTTATCAGATGCTGTTTGTGGGGGGCGAGCGATATCAGCGATTTGAGTGGAAATGGCGCCTTCGATTTTACTCATGGCAGTAATCCTCCGTATGTTGGCGATGGTGCTATCCGTACCAAGGACAAGCATCGGCAGGGTTCACAATGACTTGAGCGAAAAATCGAATCCATGTTTCAAGCATACATCAGTGGCTGTCAGCTAGCTAGCTGGATAATAATAAGTTTGCAAGAAACTCCTCAAGTGTAGGTGCGGAATGCCGTAACTGAATTTCAGCTGACCATCCTGGCAGCCAGCGGTCGGATCCGCTTTCTGGCTCTACCCACTACCCACGGAGGATATCATGAGCCTACGCATCAATCACAACATCGCATCAGTTAACGGCCATCGTAATATGGTCAGAAACGATATGGCGATTAGTAAATCACTCGAAAAACTATCGAGCGGATTGCGCATTAATCGCGCGGCAGACGATTCTGCTGGCCTCGTCATTAGTGAGCAAATGCGCGCTCAAATCACCGGCCTTAATCAAGCCATTGATAACAGTGAAACCGCAGTTGCCATGGTGCAAACGGCAGAAGGTGCATTGGATGAAATTAACTCGCTGCTCAATAAAGCGCGCGAATTAACCGTGCAAGCAGCTAATGTGGGTACCAATGATACCAATCAATTGGTCGCTGGCCAACAAGAACTCGACAACGCGATCGAATCCATCTCACGTATTGCAACACAGACCCAATTTGGCACTAAGAAATTAATCGACGGCAGTTTGGCTGGCGCCAACAATTACGATACGACGAAAGTGCACTCGTTTGACGTTGGATCAGCGCTACTGGCACGCTCAGATTTTAAAGTCGGTTCAGTCAATGTGTCAATTACCACGGCAGGGACGGCTTCGACATTATCTATTTCTGGTGGTGCTACGGCGCTAACGGGTCCGGCCATTACTGAGGCGAGCTTCGTTGCTGGTGGTGTTTCTGCGACGATGTTTACGGCAGCCGGTGCCGCTGTTGCGGACATTAGTGCAGCATTTTCCACGGTAACGAACCGCTTAGCCGAAGGTGCGAGCGCAACGTTTTCAGTCAATGGTACCGATTTCCGCTTTGAAAGCGGTGAATCTGTGTCCGATATGTTATCCTTTATCAACAATGCACAGAGCGAATATACTTTGGCTGGTGCAGGCGGCGCAGGCAGTGCGCTGTCAGCAACGCGTAAACTTTTAGGCGTCAGTGGTGAAGCAACTGATTTAAGTGTGCGCTTAACAGCGGGTGTGAAGGCTGATGCCGTGACTGCGGCGACTGCGGGAACCACAGCGGCAGTAACTACTGCATCGACGAAAACAGCTGGTGTGCAAACGGTGTCACAGCTATCTGGGGTAAGTTTGGGTGGCGTTGCCACCACTATCGCATTAGTCGCAGATACCTTCGATGCCTCCATTCTGAAAAGCAATAGCTATGGAATTAGCATTGATGTCACAAATACCTTTGCAGCTGCAACTGGCAATACGGCCGCATCATTGACCAAAGGGGCTTTGTTCCAAATTGGTGCGAATGCGGCCCAACAAACCGCTGTTGATCTCAAGTCTGTGAAAGCCTTTGACTTGGGTTTGGGCGGCGACACGCGTACGAGTGGCCGTATTGAAAATTTGGGCTCATTAAGATCAGCCAAATCGTTAGTGAATGGTGATTTCAAAGGCGCGATCGAGGTTATTGATCGGGCGATTTACGACGTCACCAATCTGCGTGGTCAGCTGGGTGCGTTCCAAGCGAATACCCTGGAATCCGGACTGAATAGCTTACGTGTGACGCAAGAAAATCTAACCGCTGCGGAATCGACTATTCGTGACGTCGACTTTGCTGCGGAATCAGCGTCCTTCACCCGTAACAATATCTTGGTCCAAGCAGCGACCGCGATGTTGGCGCAAGCGAATCAGTTGCCGCAAAATGTGCTGAAATTATTGGGCTAATAGCGGATAGCTTGGTCAATAGTGTATCGTCCCAGGAGCTATCTCCTGGGACGATTTTTTTTGGCATACTAATCGCGTTCTGCCGATGGCGTTTTGTTCACCTGCCGTTGGTGTTGTGTTGGACGACCCGTAAGGTTTAGTTGATGATTATTATGCTGACTGACGCTATGCGACCTGATCAACTGGCTTCAGCTGAATTATCTCCACATCAACGGCGATTCGCCTAAGGCGTGTGTATGTCGGATAATTCGCGATTATTTTTATTGGCCAGTGATGCCGAATTTACTCGACAAGAATTGTTTCCGCCAAGCGAACCGGTGGTGCCCTTAAGCGACGTTTCGCTCAGGCAGCGCTTAAGTACTGGTGCCAACGATCGTTTTCGTGACTTGATTATTATTGGATGGCAAGCATCGGCTGTGCCGTTGTTATTGGCCGATGGGGTAACTGCGAAAAAAAGAATTATTTGGTTAATTCGCCCAGAACATGTGCGTGATGCGTTGCCGCATTTGATTACGGTGAGTGGCAGTATTCGTCTCGCAGTGGTGCATGAACGCGCTTCGCTGGCAACGATTTTTGATCATTGTTGGCAAGGGTGGTCAATGTCGGTGCTTGATGAAACACTTTGTCCAGCAAGCGAATTGCATTTGCTCAGTAGTACTAAGTTATTGCGCAAGCGAGTGAGTTTTGCGCGACTTGTACAAGACACCCGGGCCATGATTGGTAGAATAGCGCTACTAGAAGAATCGGTACCTGTAACACATTTGCGCCACCGTCATCAGGGTGCTACCGCCATCTGCGTGGCAGCGGGTCCCAGTCTAGATCGCCATATTGATTTTTTGCGTCAATTATCGACAAGCTGTATTATTATTGCGGTTGATGTGGTACAACAACAATTGCAAAAATTAGGCATTCCAATTGATTATCTGATAACCGTCGATTCCAGCGATCTCATTGCCGATCGTTTGACTGCGTCGGTTAACGGAACGTTCAGTGAAACCACCTTAGTTATGCCTATTAATGGCAATCCTCGCATTGATCGGCTATTTTCACGACGGTGTTATTTTCCCAGCGGTGGCTGGTTAGGGCGTTGGCTGCTCAACACCGAAGAAAACTTGCCGAGCGGTACTACCGTCGGTGTCGCGAGTGTTGGACTCGCCTGTTATATGGGTATCAATGAAGTCGTTTTATTGGGTCACGACCTGTCCTATGGAAAAACCATGTATAGCACGATGGTGCAAGGGGGACAACAGCTGGACGAAATTAATCGTGGAACCTGCCCAACTCGTCAGGTTCTCGGAAATGACGGATCGCTGTTGCTCACCGACTATTTGTTCGAAATAGCGATAGATGATTTTCGCCTGCTGTTAGCTAATTTTCCCAAGATTTCGGTTTATAACCCAAATATCAACGATGCGATTGGGGCTCGTATTCCATTCACCAAAGCAGTGCCTGAAAATTGGATTCCTGCGGTGCCATGGTCTCGAAATGGGGAGAAATTTGAGCCGTCTCTAAGGGACTATCCGATTAAGAGCGTCGCCGAATTTCACGAACGGCTTCGTCAACATGGTAACACCCTTACCCAGCGTTGGCGTGTTGATAAGCGACCGATTATGGAACGGGTCATTTACGCTGGTGATGACGAGGCAGATTTAGCATTAAGTGAATTTTTATTAATCTTTATGTCGGCGGGCTTTCTTGGGTGGACCAGGGTGCAGGCATTGCCACCGTCAATTGGCAAGAGTTATGTATCAGCAGCGATTGAACAATTAATGATTGTCGGCCATGCCCAGGCCATCGCCACGGTGCACCGATTAATTGACGAAAACATTTCAACGGGTGACCTCGTTAGCGAAGTTCCTCATTTTCATCACTTCGACCATAAAGAATCCGCAAAGAAGTTTTGGCTAGGAATTCGCCATTCGTTAGCTTTGCCGTCAGCGGCAACAGAGCATGCGGTATTGTTGGTGCAAGAAGCCGCTTATTTACGTAGTATATTGCAACATGGCATTTCTATTCCTATCCCGACACCGCAATCAGCATTAGAAGGATTGCTGTTGCTTAAAGAAATTATGCCATGGCTGGACCAAGCGTATGTCAGTGACGTGTTATGTATGGCGACTCTGGAAGGATTAGATGACGTCATAGATTTAGCTCGTTTAACTCAGTGTATTAACGCTGAATTAATACCCGACGCGACATCGTCAATTGCTACGTGCGCAACCGTAAAAGCCACGAACGCCGTCTTGCAATTGCGCCAAGGTCAGCACGCTAATTTACGAGAAGTCGTCAATACGGCCTGTGTCTGGGCGCCGTGTCATTTGCATGTGATTCGTGGTTTATTGACCATGGAAAATGACGAAGGGCATCGAATAGTTTGTGAGCTACTGCAACGAAAAATATTCGTGGTTGATGATCAGATCGCCAGTATTTTATTGTTACATTATCGTGATTTCACAGAGGCGCGTAAATTAATACAGCCATTCGCCAGCGTACTTGGTGAAGCGAGTCAACTCGCCTTAGCACAGCGCTGTTTAATGTCCGGGGATCATACTAGCGCCTTACGTTTTGCTCAGGGTATTCGCATCTTGAGTCGTTTTCGTGACCAAGCTTTAGCCATTATCGCTGAAGTACATTGGGCCTCAGGCGACCAATTAGCGGTGCAAAAAATTATTGCAGCAATGGGCGCCGATGATTTACGTAAAGCGTGGGAATCAAGGTGTCTGACCACGGTCAATACGCCTACATCTGATAGTTTTCCTGACCCAGGACAAATGGCGCAGCGCATAACAACCAGTTGGAAAGAGCGGGACCGCCGATCATTACTAACGATAGCGGATGAATTACAGCTTATCATTGCAGACGAGCGTTATTTGAAAGACGCGTCAGCATGGAAAACCTTGTTTGCGCAGACGCAAGTATTGCTCAAAAATATATAGTTCTCGAACGGATTCATTAATCAGTAGAGCACTGAATAGTTAAGGCGTTACTGAATACGGAGGCTGGGGAAAGAGTCATTACTTCCAGAGTATGAGATTAAACCATAATGGTTTAATTTACGCGATACCGTGGTGATTTCCAGTAATAGCCGATAGCTTAAGTTATGTGAACGCGTTGGTATTCATCAGGAAGGCCAATGTCATTCCAAATTTCTTGCATGTGGTAGGCTCCAACACGCTTGCCTGACTTTAAACAGCCATTTAATAAATCAGTAATAGGGTACATGCAATTTTTCGGGATAGTTGGGATGAGATCGGGATTCAGCACATAAATACCCGAGTTTATACGATAATTAAGCTTGGGTTTTTCAACTAACTTAGAAATCATAGAGTCTTTGACTTCGGCAACACCAAAGGGCACTTGCACAATGTGTTCGCGTAAGC
Organism: Planctomycetota bacterium; assembly: GCA_947440715.1. Lineage (GTDB taxonomy): Bacteria > Planctomycetota > UBA11346 > UBA11346 > UBA11346 > BOG-1363. Next base: position 8,057 of record CANETI010000020.1, read on the forward strand.
CCATCGTTGCGACGTAATCGCCACTACGGTGAAAAGCCAAGAGTCGTCCCAAGTGAATTCGCGTCAAAAGATCGCCATTCATAACAATGAGCGGATGTTTTGGCATTTCAGGTAAAAGTGATATTGGTCCACCGGTACCAAGTGGGATATCGGCATCTTCATGGAGATATTCAATGCTACATTGATAGTCCGAACCATTGCCGAAGTGATCTTGGATCATGCGGGCAAGATAGTTGACCGAAATGAAAATACGTCGAACACCATGTGTAACGAGCAAACGAACAATGTGTTCTAAAATAGGACGGTCACCAATGGGGAGCATAGGTTTCGGAATACCTTTAGTTAGTTCGCCTAATCGTTCACCTTTTCCGCCAGCCATAATGACGGCCCAGGACTCATTTTTTTCACCCCGTAAGGTGGTGGATAACGTATGAAGATCAACTAATCGGCCATCGTTATCAATAACCGGTAAACACTTAAAACTGTCCTTCAACATTAATTCAAGCGCATCCATACGAGTGGTTTCATTACGTACGGAAGTAAATTTTTCATTCCCAACATTTTTAATCGGTGCACTTAACGGCATGCCTTTAATTAACGATCGGCGAATATCACCGTCAGTGACAACTGAAAGCAACTTTCGTCTTTCATCGCACACCAGCGCAACTTCAAGTCCAGTTCGATCAATAGTTTTCATCACGTCTAATATAGACGCCTGTGGAGATACCATGAGATCATCGAGGTCGGTGCCAAATGTCGGGGTCATATAGTTACCTATTAAAGAGTATTTGTTTTGCTGACTGGTGAGCTGTAAATTTCTCAATGGCAGCACAAATATGAATTGCGGCCTGTCCATCTCCATAAGCTGTGGCATGTGGAGTCGGAAATTTCCGTTGCTGCCGCAAGCGCTCCGTAAGCGCATTTGCTATGGCTAGCGCTTCAACAGCGACATCTTTCACATCGTGAATCCTCAAACGCCCAGCTTGGCGATCACCAATATTAATGACCGGAAGATCAAAACAGGGGGCCTCTAAAATTCCACTCGAGCTATTACCAATCATCACTTGGGCCTGGGCTAAAAGCGACCAATAGCGCTGAACGCCTAAATCACTAACGAGAGAAATGCGTGGATCGCGTTTCGCATAAGCGGCAAATGCATTATTTATAACGGTGCCTCCGGCATCGCAATTCGCGCGGGTGACAATGACGTGAGCTTGTGGGTAATCGGACAGAGATAGTTCAATACCTTGTATGATAATTTCAATTTCCATGGCCGCACTGTTAACAGATAATGTAGTTGGATGATAGGTGCAGATAATAAGTGGAGTGCCGAGTTTATTGATGCCAATGTCGTGAGAAAATGTAGCTGAATCTAAGAGCGGTGTGGTTAATACTAAATCAATCGCTGGGGCGCCGCTCACGAAAACATGCTCAGGATGTGCTCCCATTGAGATGACTCGTTGAGCAAATTGTTCATGCGCAACAAAATGGAGCGTTGCGAGTTGGGTCAAGGCATGGCGACAAGCATTATCAATCGCACCAGTGGTTTCTTCGCCGCCGTGCAGGTGGATAATGGGTAAGCGTAAACACGTCGCCGCCAAACCAGCAGCCAAGGTTTCAGTCCGATCACCGAGTAACAGTAATGCGTCAGCCCGTTGTTCGACGAGCACGGCAGTGAGCGCACTCGTAGTTGCACCTGCGGCCCGCGCTACTGAAGCATCATCATCTCCACCTGGTAACACTGCAATAAAATCGGACAAAAGACATCCGTCTAGCTCCGTGGGATGTTGTCCATCGCGAGCATGCATGCCTCCCGCAATTACTAAAACAGTTATTGATGTACTTTTTTGTAATGCGCGCACGACGGGTAATAAAATACCCCAATCCTGACGCCCACTTGTAAATATGGCAATTCTCATTCCATGTCCTGCCACTGTAATGGTTCGTCGGCCGCAATGGAACGTTTAAGTATTCGTCCAATTAATTCGGCATGATGTCGCGGTTGAATACCAGTTCCTGGGCGTTTTATGGACAAATCACCCTCAATGAGGGTGGAACCAGCGATTAAATTACGTGCCGCTACCACCGAACGACGAGCCACTTCAGCAGTGTCACGTTCGCACTCGGCAGGAATTTTTATGCCATCACCAAGCGCCGATTCAACCATGCGAATTTGTACCATCATCTGTTTAAATTCATGAGGCTCAATTGATGCGGAATGATCAGGGCCAGGCAGTGAGCGATCAATGGTAAGATGCTTTTCAATAATTTTTGCGCCGCGCGCAACAGCAGCGAGTGTTACTTCCCATCCCATACTATGATCAGACATGCCAATAGGTCCGCCAACTGCGAGTCGAATGCTTTCCATTGCGCGCAGATTACTAGCGGAAATGGGGGCCGGATAACTACTGACACAATGTAACATCGCAACATTATGACAGCCAGCATTATGCAAAGTCGCGATGGCGTCTTCGACTTCATCAAGTGTTGCCATACCACTGCTTAATATAAGTGGCTGCATGAAACGAGCGACACTGCTAAGGAAAGGTAAATTGGTTATATCACCACTGCCCAGTTTAAATCCAACGACGCCCATTTCGGCGAGTAATTCGGCGCTCATTTGATCAAATGGTGTTGATAGAAAAACCAATCCACGTCGTTCAGCTTCTGCTTTAAGCAGCTTGAAAACTTCAGGGCCGAGCTCGAGCCGTTCCAACATGGCTAATTGGCTCTCATCGATACCAGTAGAAGAAATTTGATAGGTAGCTTTGCGAGCAGTAGATCCAACGAGATCTTTAGAACGAAAAGTTTGAAATTTAACGGCATCCGCACCTGCGTCAGCCGCCGCATGAACTAAAGCCAAAGCTCGCGTGGGATCACCATTGTGATTTACACCAGCTTCAGCAATGACGAAACACGGAGCAGTTCCCCCTATGGTGTGTTTACCTAATTGAAAAGATTCTTTGCCGTGTTGACGACGAAGTATCGTTTCTGCGATGGCCAAATCAGCGGGTAGGTCAATGTCGATTCCATGATCAATAGCTATTTCGATACCAATGGTTTTACCCGGCACATCAAAAGTATTGTATTGTTGCAGAAAATCGCTGCGCGCGGCATATAAACCACTGGGTAAATAAGCCGTTCGCTGTGTTTGTCGTTGAGCTGTGTTCGCATCAGGAACAGCATGTACTAAAATTCCATCTTCATTGCGAAAACGCGTCCACGCTAAAGGGTGGGCGACGGCAGAAATAGCTATGCTGGAAGCAGCGATCCCTTTGTTGATAGGTTCCCAGACTCGTGCTATATCTTTAGCATCTATTAGCGGTGAGGTTGGCTGCAATAATATTACCGAATCAAATACCTGCCCATGTTTTGCGAAATGTCGTAATTCGTAGTCAATAACAGCCATCGACGTTGCCGTGTCATTAGCTAATTCAGCTGGGCGCAACGAAGCGGGTCGCGCATCGGGTGGCCACGCTAATGCAATATCCTGGCTATCAGTCGATAAATGCAGGATTATGTCATGTCCCGAACACTGATCGCGAAATGCCTGCAATGCACGATAAGCCCAATAGACCAATGGTCGCCCAGCAAGCCGAGCTAGGTTTTTCCCAGGAAAACCTTTTGATCCACCGCGCGCGGTAACTAGGGCAAGAATTCTCATTATATATTTCTGACTAGAATAGTTTTATGCAATGTGAGCTTGTTAATTATGTGCACCAGGTTGCGCCACCGTTTCTGTAGGTTGCCAAACCTTATGGCGTAATACCCATTCCCCAGCTTCTTTTTTCCACAGATGCGGCGACCTGAAGGTATCTGCAAGTGCAAGAAAGGACTCTTTGGTCATTTCAGGCTGGTCAAATTGTTTTGACGCTATGGGAAATTCTTTTTCAGGAATAGAGAGATAAGCCATAAGATCATTTTCGAAACGAGCTGGCCATTCACCATCAAAGCGTTTAATCAATGCTACGCCCTCTTCGCGGGTAATTTCTCCAGAGCGAATTTCTTGTGCTGCATCATAGGTTGCTCGACCAATGCCAAATTTAACAAAAGTTGTCCAATAATGAAGATCGTCAATTTTATCATCGATAGAGTTATATTTACTGTAAGTGCCGGGGGTTCGTTCAGGAGAGGCTTCAAATCCACCGTGTTCGACCGCGTAATAATAACAACCTTGAGGGTGCCATTTTAAATAATAGCCTAAGTAGTGAACTTCAATTTTTTTTGCAATGAGTATGGCAGGGTCACTTGGCATATATGGTTCAAGGTCGTTTAAGTTAAGTCCATATTTTCCGACGAGATCTTTGACCGATGTGCCGCCAAAATAAACTTCCTCTTGGTTGTCGGCAGAGAAATAGGCGAAATCACGTTTGGCGTTAGAGGTATCCGCAATGGGATTGCCATATTCGGCTTCGTTTTCACCATAAAAGATAAGCGGAATATCGTATCTCGCGGCAATCTTTGGCGCGAGAAATTTTTGTCCCAACATAAATGGTTGAAATGGATGAAATAAATTCTGTACCGCTAGGCGAGTCACTAGCCGATGAACGCGACCATTAGGGGTCATTAAGAGATTGTCAAAACCAGCGTGAATCCAAGCCTGTTGATTTCTCCATCCCCATGCAGTGTATTGATGTGGAGCCCACGTACAGGTTAAGGGATGCATGCCATATTTATACTTTAGAATATGCGCTTGATAGAAACTGTCTTTCCCACCTGATCC
>CANETI010000021.1 GCA_947440715.1 Planctomycetota bacterium
CACTCGCCATGGTTGCCATGCTATGCGTTTATTCAGCCGCTAGTGTGAGCGCCAGCGAATCGCCGAATGGCGTCACATGGGTCGGTGAAGCGGGGCCTGCCAAGGGCAAACATATTGTCTTCATCGCTGGCGATCACGAATATCGCGGCGAAGAAACGTTGCCCGCCATCGCACGTATCATGGCGAAGTCATACGGCGCGACTTGTAGTTTCTTTGTGACCACCGATGCACAGACCGGATTTATGAATCCGGGTTCGAGTCATATTAGCGGTCTCGAAGCGTTAGAAAAAGCTGACTTGATGGTGGTATTCGTTCGCTTCCAAGCATTCCCAGATGAACAAATGAAATACATTGCGGATTATTTGAAACGTGGTGGCCCAGTTATTGGTTTGCGTACTTCGACGCATGGTTTCAACGGTTTAAAGGGGACTTACGAATATTTAAATGAAAACTACAAAGGCGCTGATTTTCTGAACGGTTTTGGCCGTCAGATTTTAGGCGAACACTGGGTTGGTCACTATGGAAAAAATCATCAACAAAGTTCACGCATTAATTTAGATCCGGCTCAACTCATGCATCCGGTGCTGCGTGGCGTGGATAAAGTGCATGTGCAATGCGGTGGATATAATGCAGATCCGATGCCGGACAGCGTGATTTTAGGCCGTGGCGAAGTGCTCAACGGCATGAAAATGGACGACCCCGCTGATCCGATGAAAAAGATTTTGCCAGTTGCTTGGGTTCGTTCTTACGACGCCAAGAAACCAACTAGTCGAGTCTTCACCTCCACGCATGGTGCTTCGGAAGATATCTTAAATCCCGGTTTCCGCCGCATGGTGGTCAATGCACATTTATGGTGCTTAGGTTTAGAGGACGCGATTAAAGCCGATGGCCCCATTGAATTTATCGGGCCTTATAATCCAACGACGTTCAATTTTTCTGGTTATCGCCAGGGCGTGAAACCTGCGGATATTGCCGGTTTTGACACGCCGATCTATGATGCGACGAAACCAATTGGGTCGAAGAAAAAATAAATTGTATTGGTCCGATGTCCGAGGTCCGATGTCTTGCGTGATCGTGATTTTATTATTTGAGGGGCATTTCTTTTGCGACTGCAATAACGCTGGGGCCGTTAACTATTTTCTTACCGCCGTATGATTTTTTAACTTTTCGGGCTAGTTAATGGGCAGTAATGGAGGAAAATATGAGCCCCGTGAGGGGCGCCCCGATGCCAGCCCGGGGTAAAACCCCGAATAATGAATAAGACAGGTATTAGCCCCAGAGGGGCGCCGGAAAAGGCACTATTATTTTATCAATTGTCGGTCGAGCTGTGCCTGAAAGGTTTTCGCTTGTTGGTCAGTGGGATATTTAATCAGATGCGTGGCGAGGGTGACGCGTGCATCTTCTAGGCGATTTTGACTGAGATACAGCGCGACCAGTCGCAGTGAAGCGGCGGCTGCGGCTGGGGAATCATAACTGCTGGCGGTGAGGTATAATAATTCCGCGGTGGGTAAATCTCCGCGCTGTTGTGCGAGTGAGCCTGCCCAGGCGAGGATGCTTGGGTCTTTTTCTCCCTGGGCAATTAACGTATCCAGTGCGGCAGCGGCGTCTTTTTCGTCGTTGGCTTGGATGGCTAAGCGTGCCTGTAAAATATGGAGGTCACGTGATCGCTGAGCGACGGGCACTTCGGCTAACCACGCACGCGCTTGTGCGACATCGCCGGATTCGGAGGCCGCGCGACAGGCCGTGTACAGCAATCCCGCATCGGCGATTACCGCTGCGGAAAGTGGCTTGGTCATGAGTGGTAGCACGGTCGCTAACGCGGTGCGTGATAAACCACGTCCTAATTGCCTGTCTGCTAAAGATCGGCGCAGTTCATTATCTTGCGGTTGTAGTAAAAGCGCTGCTTCTAATGCGGCGAGTGCTTCGTCGTTGCGTTGAGTTTGTTGGTCAACGTAGGCAAGTTGTCTCCATAACGCGACATTATTGGGAGTCGTATCCAATAATGCCCACACCGCTTGCCGTGCATCATCGTAGCGATTGGCATGCATCAATACGGCGAGTTCGACGCGACGTAATTCGTAATCATTCGGGAAACGTAAAATGCCTTGTTGCGCGGCAATGCTGGCTAATCGCCAGTCTTGTGCGTTTAAGGCTGTTTGAGCTAAGAAGCTAACTTCTTGTCGATTGCCATACGTCGCATCGACGCCGAGCGCGGCTTCACGACTGGCGGTAATCCAGTCTTCACGTGCTGCCGCACACTGTGCCAGTCCAATATGTGCTTGGCGTAAGGTGGGATCTGCTTGCAGTGCTTCGCTAAACAAACGCATTGCTGATTCGCGGTGCAGACGAAGTGCGTCGTTGTCGGCGCTTGCTATTGACAGTTGCCAATGGATTTGGGCGGTGGCAAGCGTGAGTAATGGATGTCCAGAACCTTTATACGCACTAACACGTTCGAGTCCGGCTTTTGGTTCATCTTCGGCCAGCGCCTTAAGTAACGTTGCCATTTCTGGGCTTACTGTGCGCGTGGATTCAGCTGCGGTTGCTATGGTGAACGAGAGTGAGAGCGACAGCGCAAGGCTAAGAATCACTTGGTTGAGTAATTTCATTTTAACGTCCAATCAATAACAATGTCTTTAGTCGAAGCGACGGCTTTGCCCTGCAAACGTGCTGGGCGAAACTGAAGATGTTGTGCGAGTTCTTTGGTGGCGACTTCGAAGACGCCTGGTGGTGTGCTTAAATAAACATGCGCTGTCAGCACATGTCCGGTGTCGTCAATCGTCAGCCGCACTTGAGTTTGTCCGCTAATGCCGCGTAGTCGTGCAATGCGGGGATAAAAGCGCTCCAAATCAAAGGCTGATTCTAATTGCGCCGCTTCGTCTGGTTCCCCAGGACCTGGCCATAAGGTGGCTTCAGGTGTGGGGGTGGTGCTGGCGATATCGAAAGCAGGCAGATGGGTCGGTAAATCAAGTAAGGTGTCGAGCTTGGGTAATTCCGGCAGCGCCAAAGCCGTACTGGGTTGCACGGGCGGTAAATCCAAAGCAGGTAATGGAATGGCGAGTGCTTTCGCCACGGGTTGAGCAATTTTTTCGCGAATGGGTGGTGGCGGTAGTGGCGGTGGTGGTGGCGGCGGGAGTTGTCGCAGCGTTCGTGTGATGAGTGGCGGTGGTTCAAACGGTATTTGTAGATTACTAATTTGTGACAGGACTATAACCACAACGACGTTGGTGACGAAAGCCATGCCCACGGCAATCCACCACGCGGTCCATGGTCGGCGTCGATCAAACGTACGTGTGCGGGGCAGCGGTGACATTTATTCTTTCGTCGCCGCGACGTCGACCGATTTGGCCCCGGCAGCAGTGCAAGCGTCCATGACGCGTAACAATAATCCCGTGGGCACTTCGCGATCTGGAATAACCACGACCGTGGTGGCGTTGGCTTCGCGCATGGCATTGGCGACAGCGGCTTGAACATCGTTGACATCAACCACGTTTGGTCCGATGTGAATGACGCCGGATTTGACGATGGCGACCGGAACAAAACCACTGGTCAGGGTCGTGGCTTGGGTACTGGCGGGGCGTTTAATACTGACCGCGGACTCTTGCATGAACGAAGTGCTAATGACGTAGAAAATGAGTAAGAAAAATACCACGTCGATCAGCGGAATAACGTTGAGATCAATTTGTTGATGGGCTTGGCGCCGACGATTGAGGAATCTCATAGCTTAGATCCTAGCGGAATCAGCGTGGTATCGCCCTGTTTAACCTGTCCTTCTTCTGCCGCTAATGCATCGCGCATGACGAATTCGCGATGTTGCGTTAATTGTGCTACCCGTCGCCCCAATGCCCATTCCCAGGCAACCGCAGGAATGGCTAAGGCCATTCCGTATTGCGTGGCGGTTAATGCCAGTCCAATACCATCGCTCGCGTTTTGGGCGACCACGCCGCTTGATAATCCAGCGACCCCTAATTGTCCAAAGGTATCGACCATGCCGGTGACGGTGCCCAGCAAACCGAGTAATGGCAAGCTGGCGGTCAACGCGCGCATGAGCATAAAACCACGCGATAAATCTAATTCTTCTGCTAACGCGACATAACGCGCGGCAAATGCGCGCCAATGTCCATCGCGCTCACCGCGATGCTCGCTGCGTAGCATGCCCAATAAATCATCCCGTCGTTGTCGTCGACGAATGCTCCATAACACGATGCTGCGCTCCGCCAACAAGGTGTACAACACCAAGGCCACGGAAAACATAATCGGCATTAAAATGTCGCCGCCGCGCCACCAGTGGATGAGTTGGTCGAGCATTAGTGCGCTACCACAATAATTGAAGTTATTTGGCGGTTCATAGCGCTGCCGCCGGTTGATCTCCGTGCTCGGTCAGTCCTAACACACCGCAGGCAGCTTCTTCTAATAATTGCGAACGCCGATCAGCCAAGCGCGCGAGCCACGCGTGGAGCAGTAATAAAGGGATAGCCACTAACATACCGGCTTGGGTACATATCAGCGCTTCGCTGATGCCGCCCGAGAGTGATTTCGCATTTCCTGAACCTTGATTGGCGATGACGGCAAACATATCGATCATGCCAGTGACGGTGCCCAGCAAACCCAGTAATGGCGCAACGCCTGCTAAAACTGCGATTGCCGGTAGCCCGCGGGTTAAATAACTCGTTTCGCTAATTAACGCTTGTTCGACGCAGGCTTCCCGTGCTTCACGCGGACGGTGCTGTGCGGATAATCCCGCATGTAAAACTCGGTCGAGCGGTGTTGCGGCGCCAGCAACTAAAGCTTGTGCGGCTGCGACCCCGTCGCGGCTAAGCGCTGCGGCAACGGTTAATAGTTGTCGTGGATCAACTCGGCGTTGGGCCAAGGCAACCATGCGTTCAAGAGCAATCAACATGCCAAGCGCAAATACACCAATAATAGGCCAAATGAAAAAACGTCCGGCAGCGATCCATTCGCCGATGGTACGTTGAACCGCTTCAGACTGCGTGGCGATAGTGCCGCTGGCATCAAAGGTCATATGACTGGGTATTCCAGATGATGACGGAATAGGAGGTAAACGAGGACCGCTCACCACCCACGTTTTTCCATCACTCGCACGCGTCAACACACCACGAACGTCATGATCGGTTCCCAGTGCAATCGCCCGTGCCTGTCCTAAACGTAGTACCAGTACCGTGATTTGGCGGCCATGTCGCGCGATAATACTTTCATCACCATAACTAAGCGCGAGCGTTTCGCTCAGTCGTGCGACGCGTTGTTCAATGGCCGATAACGACGCGGGTAAATTTGCTGGCTGTCCGCGTTCAACGCTGGCTCCGGCGGCAATGGCCGTGCGGTCTAGTAACTGAGTTAATTGCTGTTGTTCGCGGGTTTGTTCCGTCGTTCGTGTGGCTAACTGTTCGCGTGTTACGCTTGCCGCACGGGTGGCTTTGTCTAAGCGTTCACGCGCGGCTTCGCTCGCAATTAATGCGGCATGCACTTGTTTCAGTAATGTCGCATGCTCACTCGCGATGCGTTTATTCGCAGCAGAAAGTGCGGCCTCTGCGGCACTGCGTGTTTGATTAGCTTGGGTGGTTAAATCAGCGGCGGATAAAACGCCGGGAATAAAAATGAATGTGCTGATTAAAATAAGAAATAGTCGGCTCATGGGTTATTCCCCAATGGCAACACCACTAACTTAGGCGGTGATCGTCCTTCGGCCTGGGCTAAGGCGGAGCGAATAGCGTCTTTTTCTTGGCGGTCGGGGCTGCTGCGTAAGTGTAAGATTCCAGCGTTCATGTGGGCGATGCCAGCGTCTTGACCATCTAAGGACACCCACCAAGCGGCGGCTCCGGCGGCGCGGAGTAATTTTACCGCTTCAGTGTGGCCATCGCGTTGACCAGTAACGACTTCAACGCTGACGGTGGTGGCAGCACGTTCGCTGGTGTCGATCGCGCGAATAACGGCATCAAACAAGTCGTCAGCGGTTACCTTTTCATCGACGGTAGCGATGGTTCCTGGGGGCAGGGTAACGGCAAGTTTTTGTAATTGGACACGCATACGGGCAGCAGATTCGGCGACTTGTGCGCGTGCGGCTTGTAGCTGATTGCCATGGTCTAATGCTTTGGTGGCGGTTATGGCTTCGCTTCGCTCTGTTTCGGCGGCGGTGGCAGCTCGTTCTAGGCGCGCTTGTTCAGCTTGCGTCGCGGCGATCAGTGCCAGTAAACGATCTCGTTCGATTAACCATTTCGCTTCATTTGCCGCTAATTCAGCGCGTGCGGCATTCGCAGCCGTCAGCTGCGCGAGGGCCGCTGCCGCAGTATTTGGAGCCGACTCTGCCTCAGCGGCGGTGACTGAAGTCAGGCAAGAGCAAAAAATGCCTGTCATAAAAAGCGAAAGACCTCTGAAGCGAGGTCGATGGAGTTGGTATTTTTTCAAAATTAAATCGCTCATGCGTGCGTCCAGTGGCCAATCGTGAAAGTGTCTCAGGCGGAGGGTCGGCAGGCTAACTAGGAATGGGCATTGAAGAAACGGGGGAATCTGTCGCCAACACCAGCAATAGTCGCTGGCGTGTATGGATATCGTCCACGGTTTCGATCACGGTACGTACCAGCGTCAACAAATGCTCAGCGTGATAGTGATGTTCCAGGTGTAGCCAAGCTCGCGCACCTATCTGTGCCGCACGCACGGCGATTTCCGCCGCCCAGGCAGAACCACGTCCGGAACGTTGCAAATGCAGCGCTAAACAAGCGCTTTCGTGGTAACGACCGGCCAACAACAACACGTGGGCGAGGAGCAAACCGGTGCGGACACGCACATCTGGCGTGCGCTCATGCACGTCGAGTAATCCCGCGCATTCGTGGGCACAACGCGCCACGCGCACCATTTACCGATCGTCCTGCGCGTTACGCCTGGTTTTCCCCATCAAGACCGCCGTTTTCTGAATCGCCGCCGATAACACTGAGGGTGATTGCGATCCATTTGATGGCGCGCATGGGCGTTCCTTTTGCTCGGCGTGTATGGATTCGTTAAAGAGCGTAGGCGACTAGTGAGTCTGGCAACGTCAGCATCAGTATCGAGGCCGAAGGTAGTTTCGCGCAAAGGAGATTTCGCACATCGTTTGCCCTCCGCAGATGCACGAAGATTTATTTAACCAGGCACCATCAATAAGACAAACACGGTGTTTGGTCGCGGAGTTCTGATGCTGGACGTGACGAACTTCACCGAGGTATATATTTCTGACAACGGTCTCCCGTTCATTTGGTATGACCACTGCAAATTTTCTAAATCGAGGTGTTCATGTGTGTGCCGATGGGCAAATCACTGGGCGCCCTTACGCTGAATCGCGGATATTCGTCGATGCTTCAAGTCATCTCTCCAGTCGTCCTCCTTTGCCTGTTGCTTGCCCCGCTGGTGGAGGTTCAAGCGGTTGAGCAGCCTCACGCCACATTTGATACCAAGCATCGCGCTTTCTTCACCGACTACTGCCTTAAGTGCCACAATGCGGAAAAGCAGAAGGGTAAGGTGCGGCTCGATGACATCGCTTTAACCGTGGATAGCGTGGAAAAGGCCGATCTTTGGCAAAAAGTACTGAACTCGATTAATTCTGGGGAAATGCCACCAGAGGATGAGAAGCAGCCAGGCTCCGCCGTGAAAACGGATTTTCTCGACGACCTTTCTCTCCTTCTCGTGGCTGCGCGCGGACGTTTGAGCGACTCGGGCGGGAATATTGCCATGCGGCGGCTGAATCGGCGCGAATACAAGAACACACTTCGTGATTTGCTCGGCGTGGACATCAATGTGCGCGAGCTGCCAGCCGATGGCGGAGCGGGAACTTTTGATACGGTGGGCTCGTCGCTGTTCATGTCGTCGGATCAGTTCGAGCAATACCTCGCACTTGGGCGGCAGGCTTTGGATGAGCACTTCACGCGTTACGGGATCGAAGTTGCGAGCGTCAGCAGTGACCAGGCATCAATGGTGGCCGGATCGCCGGCTCCCGTCTTTCGTTTGGAGCCAGAAACCGTGGCTAATCCGTTGTTAGAAAAATGGGTAAAGAATGCCGAGGTAACCGAGGCGAAATTTAAACCATGGGCGGTCGAGGTGGACCGAGCTGCCGTTGCTCCTGAAAATAAAGAAGCGATCGAAAAACTAAAAGTCATCGACCCGCAAGTCGGACCGGTGCCACATAAAATTTATTATTATTCAGACAGTCTGAAGGGAGCGCCGCGCCCTCAGGATTATGGCTTAGGTGATCCGCACAACGCCGCATTTAATAATCAATTGCGCTTGGATTACTTCGCGCTCTACCGTCATTTTTTGTCGCTGCCCCATCGGGAACAGGGCGCTTATTTAATGGTGCATGAAGGCTATAAGCGTCTTGATGTGAAACCACCGAAGCCACTGCCACCGGGTGATTATGTCCTGCGTCTGCGATTGGGTGCGACGAAGGAATCAGCAGCAGGCCGACGGTTTATTGAAGTTGGGCCAACTGATTTGGAAGTGGGTAATAATTGGGATATTACCGGCGTGTGGAGTAGTCACCAGATCACTGGCACCATTGAAAATCCGCAGCTGCTTGAGGTGCCAATCAGCATTAGCACCGATACCCAGCAAACCTTTTCCATCCGCGAGCGCCAACCACGAGGGTTCGAGGTGGGAAAGAATTTTTATTATGTTCGTAGACATCACAATGGTTATGGGCCTGAGCCGGTTATCTGGGTGGATTGGGTGGAATTGCACCATGCGGTGAAAACGAAGGCACCAACGGAAATGGTCGCGAAGTCGATTAAGCAACGCCGTGAGGTCGAGCTGCACGCGAACGCAAAAGTCGGCGGCACTTATAATGGTTATTATAAAGGCGGCTACGCGGCAGCGAGGCAATTTCTCGCGACCGGCAAACCGCAGAATGGCATTCCGGATGAAGGCGAGGCTAAGTTCCGCGTGAAAGCTTTCGAAGAACATGCGCCGAGCTTTGAGCGCTATTTAAACGATCCGCTGACAAAGACAGGCGTATATTTGACCATCTTCAATGTAAACACCGAGGAGGTCATCACGCTGCCGCCGGATCAGCCTTCGGGCTGGCTGAAGACCAAGCATGAAGTCGAAAAAGTTGAGACAGGCGAATATATGCTGCGCTTCCGCATCGGTGCGGCGGAGGGCACGCAGAAAGAGCGACACTTTGTTCAACTCGGAAGCCGTAAAGCCGGAGACGAAGAATTTACCTTACTGCAAACGTTCCAAATCAGCGGCACCACTGACACGCCACAGATCATCGAAGTGCCCGTGAACATCAGCGCCGATGGGCCGCGTACGTTTGTCCTGCGTGAAAAGCGCGATGTGAAGCTCGATCACGATATTTATCAAGCAGCACGCAAAGCGACCAAAGTTGGTCCTCCGTCCGCGTTGTGGATTGATTGGGTCGAATGGGAGGGGCCGCTTAATAAAATCGACCAGACTTCTGCCGTAGTGCCTGTTCTTTTCGCGAATACGACCAACGCGAGCGAACTCGACTATGCGCGTGCGATTATCGAAAAATTCGCCGTACGCGCCTTTCGTGATAAATCGCCGACTAAGGATTACCTCGCCAAACTTACCGCGCTTTATGAAACCCGGCGCAAGGCTGGCGATGCGTTTGACGTCGCGCTCAAAACCCCGCTTAGTGTGGTGCTCGCAACGCCGCGTTTCTTGTACCTCAGCGAGCCCGCCGAAGATAAAAAACCACGCATGCTCAACGTGCGCGAACTCGCCTGCCGCATTTCTTATTTCCTCTGGAGCGCACCTCCTGACGAGCAATTGCTGGCCGCCGATCTTACCCAGCCCGCCGTGCTGGCGCGCGAGGTAGATCGTATGATCGCCAGCGACAAAGCTGATGAATTCGTCAGTGGTTTCGTGCATCAGTGGCTGGGCATGGACCGACTCGATTTCTTCCAATTCGACACCAAACAATTTCGCGATTTCGATGAAAGCGCCAAAGCTGCCGCCCGGCGTGAAGTCTATGAAACCTTTGCCCAACTTCTGCGTCATCAGGGCAGTTTATCTCAATTGCTCAAGAGCGATGAAATTTATATTAATGGCTTGCTCGCGACCTATTACGGCATCGACGGCGTTAGTGGCGATGAATTCCGTAAAGTCAGGCTGCCCAAAAATTCCCCACGCGGAGGATTGCTGGGCATGGCGGCCATTCTCGCCATGGGCAGCAATGGTGAGCGCACCAGCCCCGTTGAGCGAGGAGTTTGGGTCCTGCGTCATCTTCTTCATAATCCACCGCCACCTGCGCCGCCCAACGTCCCGCAGCTCGATCGCTTGGCGACCAAGCCCATCAGTCCGCGTGAGCGCCTCTCCGCCCATATGGAGGAGTCGCAATGTGCTCAGTGTCATCGCAAAATCGATCCGATTGGCTTTGGTCTCGAAAATTTCAACGCGGCGGGGAAATGGCGGGAAATTGATCACGATCCTAAAACCAAAAAGGACTGGCCCATCGATCCCGCCGGAGCATTTCACAACGGTCCTGCCTTTAAAACGTTTTATGACTTGCGTGATCACATCGCGGCCAAGAGCGAAAACTTTGCCCAGGGTTTCACCGAAGCGCTCATCGAATATGCGCTCGGTCGTCCGTACGGCTTCACTGACGCCGCTCTCGGCGAAGATATCGTGAAGCAAGCCAAAGTAAATAATTTCACGGTTCGCGATTTCATCCACGCATTGATAAACAGCCAGTCATTTAAGAGAAAATGAATAGTATGAGAAGAAACTTCAACCGCCGTTGTTTCCTGCGCAGCACGTCCGCGTTAATTGCCTTGCCGATGTTGGAAACTTTCGGAGTGAAAGCTTTTGCTGCGGCTCCAGCGGCTCAAGCGCCCCAGGCAACTCCAGCCAAACGCATGATTTTCCTTAATTTTGGTTGGGGCGTGACGAATGAGACGTGGTTTCCAAATAAGGTAAAAGTCGGCGCGCAGTGGGAACTACCGGAAGGATTAAAGCCGCTCGCACGCCATCAGCAGGACATCACGGTGGTGCAGGGTTGTTCGAATAAATTTAGCAACGAAGCGCACTGGGGCAGCACGTTTTGGCTTACTGGGGCGAACCGTTACGCCGAGCCAGGGCAGAGTTTTCATAACAGCATAAGCGCCGATCAAGTCGCCGCAGCGCACCTGGGTAAAGACACGCGCTTTGCTTCCATCCAGCTCAATTCGCCTGATGTGCCGAATTCCGGTCATGGTCCAGGTTTATCGTTGGCTTGGGACATGCGCGGCAAGCCCGTCGCTGGTCTCGACAATCCGGTGTTGGCCTTTCATCGCCTGTTCGCCACCGACACGACCCCGCTCGCAGAACGTCAGGCCATGCTCGCGCAAAAACGCAGTGTGCTTGATGCGGTGCTCACCGACGCGGGCGACTTACAACACGGACTCACCAAAACGGACACGGATAAACTCGACGAATATTTTCAAAGTATCCGCGACATCGAAGTGCGACTCGGAAAAGACGAGCAATGGCTCAACGTTCCTAAAGCCAAAAGCGCGCTTAATGAACCCAAAGCAGGCCTCGCCGGACGCGATGAGATTCAACTGATGTATGACATCATGGTCGCTGCATTTCAGACCGACAGCACCCGCGTCATCACCTATCGTCAGCCCGTTGGCACGCTGCTTCAGAGCCTCGAGATTAAAGTCGCTCCACACGATATGAGCCACTACACTCCCGGCGATCGCATGATTGCTTCGCAAAAACGCGACACTACGCAGAGTGAATTATTGGCTGGCCTAATTGACAAACTCAAGGCCACGAAAGAGGTCGATGGCAGCACCTTGTTCGATCACACCTGCCTCGCTTACGGCAGTAATATTCGCACCATTCACTATCTCGATAATTGCCCCACGCTGCTTACCGGCGGCGCGGCGAAAATGAAACTCGGTCACCATCTTGTTCTGCCTAAAGACACACCGCTTTGCAATGTCTGGCTCACCATGCTCAAAGGCATCGGCGTAAACACCGAGCACCACGGCGACAGCACGGACGTGGTGAAAGAACTCATCGTCTAACGAGAATAGGATCAATCCGACAGGATAAGCAGGTTTTTTAGAGCGTTTATTAGTTTTCGATTTAAGGGATGTGGCTAATGGAGATTACATTTTTTAAATTAAATGAATGTTCTGTAAATTTGGTCCTGGAATTTAGACAGCTAATCCGGCTACACCTGCGTGATAAGCGCAGGTGCTGAGGCGTTCCTTAGCAGGCTCGGGAAGGACATAATAAATTCCCTAAAGTCCAAGCCTGTCCTGTTGATCCGGGAAGTCGAGGCGCGTGGCCTCGGCGTCGAACTGCTTCCACAACTGAGGCGCCCAGCCGGTGCCAGGCCGATAATAGCTCACGCCGCAGGGCACAAAACGCTGACCGGTGGCATCTACGAATCCGTGTTTGGCGGCATCGACCCGAATACGGGACGGCGTACCTCTAACGGACACCTCACCTGCACCTAACGCGGCGATGAACAGACTGCAAATGACCAGCAGATGGGCCGAAGAAAAATTGGGCATGTAGCATTTCCTATGCCTGCTACGCCCAGCGCACTTTCGACGTTGAGAACATTTATTAGTGCTGGCACTTATCGTCTTGAATTATTTTCGGTACCCATGCGATTAATCTAGTTCTGATCAATTGCGCGATGTCAGCCTTA
>CANETI010000022.1 GCA_947440715.1 Planctomycetota bacterium
GATTAAAAATGGCGTACAACTGGAAATAGTCGCGCTGAGAAATGGGGTCATATTTATGGTTATGACATTGGGCGCATTCCAACGTGGTGCCTAACCAGACGGCTCCCAGCGTATTGACGCGATCCAAAACTTGCGTGACGCGAGTTTCTTCTGGATCGCTACCGGCTTCGACGTTGCAGGGCGCGCAGCGATTAAATCCA
Organism: Planctomycetota bacterium; assembly: GCA_947440715.1. Classification (GTDB taxonomy): domain Bacteria; phylum Planctomycetota; class UBA11346; order UBA11346; family UBA11346; genus BOG-1363. The sequence goes on from CANETI010000022.1 coordinate 201, forward strand.
GTGGCGATTCGTTGGTCGAGTGTGGCGTTTGGTAATAAATCACCGGCAAGTTGTTCGACGGTAAATTGCGTAAATGGCATGTCTGCGTTCAGTGCATTGACCACCCAATCGCGATATGGCCACACTGAACGCAAGTCATCTTTTTGAAATCCATGTGAATCAGCATAACGCGCTAAATCCAACCACGGCCGCGCCCAACGCACACCAAATTGCGGTGAAGCCAACAAACGATCGACTACCCGTTCATAAGCTCCAGGAGCGTTATCGGCAAAAAATTCCTGCTGTTGTGCCAGGGTTGGCGGTAATCCAGTCAGATCTAAACACGCGCGTCGGAGCAAGGTTGCTCGATCAGCGCTTGGCGCAGGAGTCAGGCCAACGTGTTTTTGATGCAGGCGCACAAAATGATCAATCGGATGGACACCCATTGGTACTGGATCTGCTTGTGGTGGTTCGTAGGCCCAATGTTTAACCTGGTCTGGCCACACCGCGCCGCTGTCGATCCATCGTTTCAACAGCGCGATTTTATGGGCTGGTAAACGCTCGCCTTTTGTTGGCATGACATCGTCAGCATCCGCAGTGGTGATACGTTGAAACAAACCACTCTTCGCGCTGTCACCAGGAACAATGACCGGAATATCGGATTTACCACCTTTCATGACCTCGGCCCGCGAGGTAAAACTTAACCCGCCTTTGGGTTTTTCATTTCCATGACAATCAAAACAATGTTCTGCCAGTAGCGGACGAATATCACGAGAAAAATTTATCGGCGCATCGCTTGCGGACAATTGAGCCAAAGAAAAAAATAATATAATTGAACCCAAGCGATGCATCATAGAAGAGGTCCTTTATCAATTCGATTCCGAATGAATGGGAAGTAAGTGAGCACAACAGGAGAGCCTAAGAAGGGGCTCGTAGTAGATGTCCTAATTCTAACGGATATTATATGTTATTTCAGCAAGGATGAACAAGTTGGGAATTACCCACAAAAGTCTCGAGCAGGCCCAGGTAAACCTGTTTCATGACCCAACCAACACAAAAGCTGACAGCGGCGGGTATAGTCGGAGTTATTGGTCACCAATCTAAAAATCTCCGGATGGGCACTTTTTTATTGCGAATGGAAGTCCAATGGCTACGGATCGTTTTGTTGTTGGAAAGACATGGAAGTCGCAAAGCCAGTGGTTGTGAGAAGTAGGTGTGGACCCGTAATTTTCCGCCAAAAAGGCAATCAGTTGAAACCGATAATGGACCCAGAACATTATTTATTTTGCAATTGTTAATTCGGAATTACTTTCCCGCGCAATTCCTGCGGTTTTAGTTACGGGGATATGAAGGGGACCATTTTTTATGAGTATTTTTTCTGCGGCTACGGTGCCGGCGCGGCTCAAAGATAATCCATTGGCGCAGGGGAGTTTGTGGTTGACGTGGTCACCATCCTTTCGGCGATTGATTGGGCGTTTACGTCAGGCAGGAGCCCTGCGGCAACGCGTGAGTATAACCCGTGTGCCGTCGTGTAAGCCGTATGACAAAACTTATACCATATCTTATGGGAAATTAGCGCCGGAGCTTCGTCAAGAGATTGAGCAATTTTTACCTTCCCTGAAAACGCAACCGTGTGGAAAAAAGGCCGTATTTTTTCGCCGCATGTTGTCACCAACGCTGAACAGCAATGAGATACGCGCCGTGTTCGCCTTATTGCGGGTGGCATTCATTCAGCAGGAAGGCAACCCAGCTGCGTCGTTATATTCGCCCGTATCGCCAGAAAAAAACGACCCCGGGTTTAATTTGCATGCCGATTTATATTTGCCGACCAAGTTGTGGCTTATTTTTGATGACGTCCCTGATGATGGCAGTGGCGCATCCTTATTTTTGACGCGAAAACAATTATTACGGAGCATGCAGTCGGTGCCAGGGGTGCCGAAAAAAGCACACCAGGAAGTCGCGCAATTATTGGATCTGCCCTTAGCAAAGGACAGCTACAATAAAATGTACGATCTCATTTATGACCGGCGCAAAACGTGGTGCCAGCGTTTGCAGGCGGCAATGTCGCGCGGCATGCAATCGGTCTGTTTGTTTCGTGGCGAAGGGTATTTAATTGATGACCGTAATTGGCTGCACGGTCGCAGTCCGGTATCGCAAGCGGTGACTGAGCGCCGTTTTCATCGCCTAACCTTTGATATGGATCGCGATTATAGCGCACAATAAATGGGCATGAATTACAGGATCAATTGTCGGCCTTGTCATGCTTGTCCGAAGCCACGGTCGAACCAAAAAACACCCAATGTCCTGCACGCATGACATCTTCTAATACCAAGTAAATAATAGGGACAAATAACAGCGTAATGGTGGTGGCAAAGACGACGCCAAAGGCCAGTGAAACGGCCATGGGAATTAAAAACTGGGCTTGCACACTGGTCTCTAAAATGAGTGGGGCTAATCCGACAAAGGTGGTCAAGGTGGTAAGCATAACCGCGCGGAAACGGCTGGTGGCGGCCTCTACGACGGCAACGCTCAGCGATTTCCCTTCTGCACGAATGGTGTTGATGGCGTCGATCAAGACCAAATTATCGTTCACCACCACGCCGGATAAGGCGATCATGCCCATGACGCTGAGCATGCTTAAATCAATGCCAATTAATAAGTGGCCAAGGATGGCACCCACAACACCAAATGGAATGGCGGTCATAATTAATGCAGGCTGTAAGTAAGAACGAAACGTTATTGCCATGACCGCATACATCACAAATAAGGCGAAGCCAAAGCCAATTTTGAGCTCGAGGATGGACTGGTTTTGTCGTTCGACCGATCCGGTAAAAGTGCCCTTCACCCCAGGATATCGTGTCATAAGTTCGGGCAGCAAACGGTCCGTAAATGCGGCATTAATTTTCGCGGGATCGGCTCGCGTGCGATCGACGTCCCCGGTTATTTTAATTAATCGCTCGCGGTTTAGTCGACGAATACTTGGGGAACCAAGTTGTCGTTCGACGGTGGCGACATCGTTGAAGGGGACTTCTGCGCCCTGGCTGGTGCGTACGCGCATTTGTTCTAACGTGTCGAGTCGTCGCCGGTCTTCTTCGGGATAACGCACCATCACTTTAATTTCATCGCGGCCACGTAAAATGCGCTGCACTTCCTCGCCATAAAATGCTTGTCGCACCTGTCGTGCGAGATCCTGTTGCCGTAATCCTAAGGTTTGCGCTGCTGGTGTAATATGGAGGACAATTTCCTCTTTACCGTCAGAGAAGTTGTCTTGTGTACGATAGACGCCATCAATGGCACGTAGTTCATTTTGTAACCAAGTGGAAGCTTGACGTAATTCTTTCGCATCGGGACCAATTAACCGCAGGGCAATATCTTGCCCACGGTTACCTAAATCATTGGAAAAAGTAATGGCTTTGATGCCTGGCGGTTGACCTACGAGCTGTTCCCATTTCTTCTGAATTTCACGGATATCAACGCCGCGCTCACGTAAGTTATGGCATTGCAACATGACCTCGGCTAGCTGTCCGCTGCCACTGTCAGATCCGCCTCGTCCCATGCGTCCACTTTCTCCAGGGGTCGCGCCGACGCTGAGCAAAACATGTCCGAAAACAGGTTTTATTTTAGGATCGGTATGAGTGTCTTTATCGTAGAGCGGGCGAATGCTTTCGAGTGCAGTCACCACGCGTTCAAGCACTTGTTCCGTGGCCGAGACATGACTGCCGATTGGCATTTCAATCTTCACCGCGATGGAATCACCAGCGAATGACGGAAAGCCAGTAAAGCGCAGATGTCCACCAGCATAATAACCCGCAACGGCTAAGATAAGACTGAAAAAAATTGAGATGGTCAAATAACGCCACGCGAGCGCGCGTTTTAGGAGCGGTAGATACAGGCGATGAATAAATCCTTGTAATCCTACACTGACGACGTCCTGCGTCGCTGCCGTCCAATAGAGCGGCGACCAACGAGAGCGAACACCGGTATAGTGAGGATGACAGAGATGGGCGGGTAAAATTAATAGACTTTCGACCAGGGAAAAACTAAGCGAAGCGATCACGACAATGGGAATGAGCCGCCAAAAAGAGCCTTCGACGCCAGACATAAACAACATCGGAGCAAATGCGATCAGCGTGGTGATGACAGCCATCATGACGGGACGCGCGACTCGCAGCACACCACTAATGGCACCATCTTTGCCTGGCTTTCCGTTTTCTTGATCGGTGTGAATGGCCTCAGACACGACAATGGCATCATCAACCACGATGCCTAAGACCAAGATGAAGGCAAACATACTGATCATATTGAGACTGGCATCCATCATCGGCATAATCCACAAAGCCCCAAGGAAGCTCATGGGAATGCCAAGGGTCACCCAGATGGCCAGACGTAAACGCAGAAATAACGCCAAGGCAATAAAAACTAAAATGAGACCATTAATCGCATTGCTGGTTAAGGTGTTCATGCGGTCTTGATACAAGACCGAAGAATCTTGCCAGATGGATAAGCCGATTCCTGATTGCAGACGTTGCGGAGCTTCCGCGACATAGTCACGAACTTGCCGTGATATCGCCATGATGTCTTGGTTCCCCACTTGTGACACCATGACTAAAATCGCCCGTTGCCCATTAAATTTAGAATAGAGATCGACGTCGGCAAATCCGTCACGAACTTTGGCGACGTCTTGCAGGCGGACAATTCCACCATTCTTATCAGTTCGTAAAATTAACTGTCTGAATTCTTCTCCGCGATAAGCTTGGCCTTTTGAGCGAAGTAAAATTTCTCCGCCTTGACGTTTAATTGATCCGGCGGGTAAATCGAGCGAACTTTTACGCACGGCTCCTGCGACTTCGTCCAGCGTCATGCCGTAGCGGCGCAGAGTTTCTTCAGACACTTCGATGGCGATTTCATAGGCGGGTGCTGCCGCCAATGCCACCTGGGTAAGGCCATCAAGGCGCAGCAAATCGTCACGCACTTGCTCTGCGACTAGGCGCAAACCACGTTCATCTAAATTACCATAAACGGCTAGTCCTAAAATGCTGCGGGTGACTACAGGTGAGTCGACGATGGGTTTTTCTGCATCGACGGGAAAATTGCGAATGCTGTCAACGCGACCTTTCGTGTCGTTGAGTATATTACGGACATCAAATCCATCGCTGATTTCAAGTGTCACCGAGCCGTTACCTTCCGCAGCGGTCGCGGTCATTTTATCAAACCCTGGCAAATCGCTGAGCGCTTCTTCGAGCGCAAGAATAATCCCTTCTTCAACTTCGACTGGCGTCGCACCAGGATAGGCGACCGAAACACGTACGACGTTGGGCGTCGCAGGGGGAATTAATTCGCGTTTAATATTCCAGGCTGACAACAAACCGGCTGCCACCACCGTCAACATTAAAAAATTGGCGGCGACGCTGTTGCCAGCGAACCAACGAATCAGGCCGTTCACGGCGTTTTTCCCTTAGATTCTAAGATTGGTTTAACTAGGTCACGTTTCACGTTCATGCCATCACGGATACCTGAAACGCGACTACTAATAACCAAATCGCCTTGCTGTAAATCACCGCGCAACAGCACCGTGGTTTCATCCCGTTCAATTACCGTGGTTTTGCGTAACTGAACGACACCGTTATGGCTATCGGAGGCGCCATCGGAAGCCCGGAAAATAAAAATGGTATCATCAGCCTGCAGGACCGTGAGCGGCAACTCCACCGCATGTTCAACTTCAATGCCAGTAATGTAAGCGCTGACAAATAGACCAGTCATTAAAGCATGAACACTGCCATCATCTGGTTGTTCGATGCGTGCGATAACTTGCAGCATGCGGGTTTGCGCATTAAGTCCGGCCTCAGTGCGAACGACTCGTCCAGGCCAAGTTACAACGGTATCGCTCATGGTGGCGGAAAACGTGACGGAGGGTCCGTTGGCGAGCACTTCACCACGTAGCGGTAGTGATAAATAACGTAATTGGTCTAAGGTGACAGGCATCACCACTTCGTAGACATCGGCAGCTTGTAGGCTCAATAATTCGCTGCCAGGTGATACTCGACTGCCGAGATCAATGGCTTTGCGCTCGATGCGCGCTTTATACGGCGCGCGTACCACGGTGCGGGTAATATCGTTCTTGGCTTTCATTAAGGCCGCTTCAGCCGCAGCGATGCGCGCTTTAACCGCATTTAATTGCGGCTTTCGCAATACTAAATCACTTGGTTCACCAGTGCCAATCGCCGACCATTCACGTGCGGCGCGGCTTGCCTCGGACTGTTCCTCGGCCAATTCTTTTTGTCGTATAGCTAATTGCGCTTCCGCTTCTGCTGCTGCCGCTAAATAATCAGTGTCATCAATGCGCAAAAGTTCATCGCCTGCATTGACTAAAACGCCGGTGGCCAAATCAGGGCGCACCCACAGCACGCGGCCGCCAACTTCGGCACCGAGTGCGCTGGTGGCACGCGCCTGAACCAAACCTTGAGTGCTGATGTTGACGCGGCGAGTTTGTGGTTGAGCAGCAATAACCGTTACCGTTGCTGGGGTAATAATGACCGGTTTGCGTATGGGTTCACGTTTTGTCAGGAGAAAAAAAGCAAATAATGCACCCCCAATAACTAACACGAACACCGGCAAAATAATTTTCCACAGGAGCCTCATGGCTTATCTCCAGCTTTCGGTGTTATCATCGGCGAAGTGGTTGGTGAGTTGGTGGCGCGGTTCATCACATCCGCTTCATCGGCGAGTGATGCTCCACCTAAAGCCAATAATAAATCAATACGAATCAGCAATTGATCAAGGCGAAGCGCCAGTAGGGTAATTCGTTGGTTAAGAGCGGTGCGTTGTTCGCGTAACAACGTCAGCCCATCGCTCAGTCCATCGCGATAACGTTCGCGTAAATTAATAACGACCGCATCGCTTTCTTCGGCTGCGCGCTGGCCATGAAGTACTTGATCTTGAATAATTTCGCCGTTGGCCAAGGCCGTTTCCACTTCTTTTAAAGCATTAATGGCGGAGCTAGCCCAATTCGCAGCGGCTTCACGAACCCGCGCATGACGCTCATCAACCACCGCGTTGCGTCGGCCAGCGTCAAATAATGGCTGAGTTAAATTCCCTAACAGATTCCATACGATATATTCGGGATCAAAAACATCGCGTAATTCATTGGAGCGCGTTCCGCCACTCGCAGTTAAACTAAAGCGCGGCAATAAATCGGCATTAGCCCCAGCAAGACGTTCATCACTGGCCAATAAACGTTGATGCGCAGATTGTAAATCAGGCCGTAACATCAACGCCGTTGCCGGCACACCAGCTGGTGGCGCGGGTGGAGGAACGGCTAAATCGGAGGGGCCTTTTATGCCACCCGCCGGGTATTTCCCAAGTAACGCTTCGAGGGCCCGTGCAGCAGATTTAACCGCACGTTGGCGTTCAGCGACATCAATTTTGGCGCGTTCCAAATCAGCACGTGCGGCCCGTACATCAACGGCGGGTGTGCGACCATCAACGTAGCGTTCGCTGAGCAAGCGTTCCGTAATCGTTGCCACCGCATGGAAATCTTCAATAAGTGCCAGTCGTAATTGTTCATAACCAAGACGATACCACGCACGAGCCACTTGTGCCGCTAAGGAGCGATAAGCCGCGATGGTATCATGACGCGCCGCTGTGGCATCAGCGACATCAGCACGAGCCAAAGAAGACAATCGACCCCACACATCAATTTCCCAACCAACACTTAAACCAAGATTAAAATCATTGCGGTATATTGGAGTAACGTTGCTGGAAGTGGCGACATTTGTGCGTGAACGTCCTACACCAGCATCTAAATTTACCGCCGGCAAACGCAATGCACCTGATTGTTGAGCGCGAGCAACGGCTTGTTCATAACGCGCAGCCGATGCCACCACATCTGGATTTGCAGACCAAGCGGTACGAACTAATTGTTCTAAATCTGGATCATTAAGCCCTGATAACCAATACGGTAACGATTCGCCCTGAGCCGTTTTGCCATGCCACGCCACCGGTAATTCCGCCGTTGTTCGCGGCGTGGTCGGGGTTACTCGATGTCCACATCCGCTGACCACGAGTGCGGCACTCACAGCGAAAGTCATTAGCGAAAGTGAGGAAATGAATAAACGCATGGCAGTCGTAGGGGAACAGGCTGAGATTGGGCTGATTAAGGCAAGAGCAGAAGCCGTTAACTCCACAGCAATGTCCTGTCACCGCGCTGTATTCATGCATGAATACAGCGCCAAAGGCGGACGTTTATCTGAGCGCCAACGTCGAGAATCTTTATCTGAGCGCCAACGGCGCGGACCAATAATAGCCTAGGGCAAATGAGCGCAGCGAATGTCGTCCTAGGAATTATTGGGAAATATGGATAGAGGGCTGAAGGCCCGAGCTATTGGTCATGATGTTATATATTGGCCAGATTTCGAACTCGGAATAGGACGGGCTTTCAGCCCTAGCCATGTTCCTATGGCGTTGCCATAGGCTAATATCGTTACGCGCCGTTGGCGCTCAAGAAAAATGAACTTCTCCCGATTCGTACACACCGTAACAGGCGAGTAATGCAATTGCCCGGTGAACACGCGAGCAAGTATTGCGTCTCCGTGATCCGTTTGAATATGCCGACCATGTTCAGTACTCGCGCCTTAGCTCAGTCCTTGTTTTCGGCGGCAATAACCGCGGCCGATCCGGCCTATGCCATTCAACAACAATTAACTCGTCAGGGTGACGAGTTGGTGGTGGGATCGTGGCGTCTGAATCTTGCCCGCTGCAAGCGCGTTGTGGTTATTGGTGCGGGTAAAGCCTCTGCGCGTATGGCAAGTGCGGTGGAAAAACTATTAGGTGATCGCATCGACGCGGGCGTGGTGGTGGTTAAATATGGACATTCGGAAACCTTGTCGCGCATACGCCAATACGAAGCGGCGCATCCGGTTCCCGATGAGGCTGGGGTTGCGGGAGTTGCGGCGATCGAGCAAGCGGTGTTGGGATTAGGGGCCGACGATTTAGTTATCGCCTGTTGGTCTGGCGGCGCATCGGCATTATTACCGGCGCCGCACGTTGGATTAACCTTAGCCGATAAACAAGCGGTAACGCAAGCGTTGTTAGCAAGTGGCGCTGATATTGCGGTGGTTAACGCCGTGCGAAAACATTGCTCACGTTTAAAGGGTGGGCAATTAGCGCGATTAATTGCTCCAGCACGGGTGTTGTGTCTGGCCGTAAGCGATGTGGTTGGCGATGATTTAGCGACCATTGGCTCCGGTCCCTTTGTTGCGGACCCAACGACCTTTATTGCGGTGCAGGAACACCTGACACGTTATCAGGTTGCCGTGCCCGCAGCGGTGAGAAAATTGATTGCTGACGGCATCGCTGGCCGTGTTCCAGAAACACCCAAGGCTAATGACCCTTGTTTCAAGCATGTCCATCACCATTTAGTTGCGAGCAATGCCCAGGCCATCGCTGCCATTGCCGAACAAGCGCGCGTTGCTGGTTACGAACCCGTGGTGTGGCAGCAGCCCTTAATTGGTGAAGCACGTGCGGCCGGCGCAACCTTTGCCGCAGCCGCTGTGCGCTCCTTGGATAATAAAAAACGTATCTGCATAATCGCCGGTGGAGAAACTACCGTTACCCTAGGTGATAAACCAGGAAAAGGCGGGCGAAATCAAGAATTTGCCCTCGCCGCCGCCGGAATGCTGAGCGCGACGCGCTGGCTTGGACAGCCAGCCCCAATTACAATTCTAGCTGCTGGCACAGACGGCACAGACGGTCCAACCGATGCCGCTGGCGCTATTGCCGATGGCACCACCAAACAGCGCGGTGATGCGGCAGGTGTGGATTTAGAACAACACCTGAATCAGCATAATGCCTATCCTTATTTTAAAGCGATCGGCGACTTGATTATCACCGGTGCAACTGGGACTAATGTGATGGATGTGAATATTGCGTTGGTGTCGCCGTAAGGACAACGGACGTCACGTGTGTTCAGCTCTAGTCAATGGCCGTGACCGAGATAGAAACTCCACCTATGACTCATTCCAAAGTTCGTTTCGCTGCTGGTCTTGAACCATGTACTATTCAAACCGAACGAACCACGTTGCCATTATCCGGCACCATTCCAGCGTGGCTACGCGGTACGCTTTATCGTAATGGCCCAGCATTATGGCAGGCGGGGTCTACGACCTTACAGCATTGGTTTGATGGTTTTGCTAAATTACATGCATTTACCATTGAAGACGACGGCACAGTATCGTTTCAATGTCGGATGTTGGAGTCAGAACAATATCGTCGTTCGTTAGCGCAGGGACGTTTGTGGCGGCGGTTGTTTTCCACCCAGGGAACTCGCCGATGGTATCATAAAATTTCGCAATTTATCTGGCCGAGATATGGTGATAATGCCTTAGTGAATATTCAACCAATTGCGGGCAAAATGCTGGTGATGACGGAATCGCCGCGCCAGGTGTCGGTGAATCCTGATAATTTAGCGGCGTTGGGTGATTTTCAGTTCACTGATCAACTACGTGGTGATAACACCACCGCGCATCCGATGGTCGATCCAGTTACGGGTGAGCTGATTAATTTACTGACGAAATATAGTAAGGTCACCAAACACCAATTCACCCGGATGAAAGCGGGCACGCAACAGCGGGAATTGATTGGTGTGCTGCGTGCGAACGAACCGAGTTATCACCATAGTTTTGGCCTGACGCCGCGTTTTATTATTTTTACCGAATGTCCGTTTGTGGTTCAGCCGCTGCGCATGGTGTTTGGCAATAGCACCATTTTGGGTAGTTATCGCTGGAAGCCGGAATTGGGTTTACGCATTAGTTTACTCGACCGGAAAACGGGCGCGGTGTTAGGCCCTTTTAAGACCGATCCGTTTTTCGGATTTCATCACGTGAATGCCTATGATGAGGGTGATGAAGTCGTCTTTGATCTACCGGTGGTCGAAGGACCGCAGGTATTTGAGGAATTATTAATGTCACGCATGGTCGTAGATGGCATCGTGACTGTACCGGTATTAAAACGCTTTCGCGTTAATCACGTGAGCGGTCGGGTTAATCATTGCCCACTTGGAAGTGGTGGTTTTGATTTCCCGATTATTGATGAATGTCAACGCTGTAAACCGGCACAAGTAATTTACGGTTGCGGTCTCTCTGCGGGGCGCAGTCATGACATGCTCAATCAATTGGTACGACGACCGTGCGACGGTGGCCAGGATCTGACTTGGGTCGAAGAAGGCTGTTACCCTGGAGAACCGATTTTTGTCGCCAAGCCAGGTGGGGCACCAGACGACGGTGTGCTTTTAAGCGTGGTGTTAGACGCAAACCGTTCGACGTCATTTTTGTTAATATTGGATGCCACGTCCATGCGTGAACTCGCCCGCGCCCAGGTGCCCCATGTGGTGCCATTCGGCTTTCATGGGTCATTTGTGCCGATCGGTAATAAAAATGGTCGCAAAAGTGATGGTCAGAATAGCTGAGGCTTATTCGACGCCGTGATGAAAGAGTGCTTGTGAAGGTAAAATAGGATAGTTCGCGGCATTGATGGTTTTGCCGCTTTATTGTTTATGGGATTGGGATAATAGGAATCACGGGATTTATACCCAGCGTCGCTGGTTCAATTTCTAAACGCACGCGTAAACCAATGGTGGTGGGTTCGCCTGGACGACGATTATTGCGATCGTTGGGGTCGGGTTGTGCCGTGATGAGGTTGGGCAATTCTTCAAAGGCGATGCCTGCGTTGATGGAAGCGATTGCGGCAAGTGCTGCGGGCGTTACTGGTCCTTTATAATCCTCATTTGCCGCACCAAATACGGATGATTCCATGGACAGGGTGGCTTCGTTCCAGCGATACGTTCCACCAAATGGGCAGGTCAAAGTCGTATTCCATAGGCGTTGATGTACGGTAACCGGATCTTCTTTGGGAAATAATCGATGCCATTCATTTAAGATAGCGATGTCGTTGTTGACGCGGTTGTCCATCCAATCGGATAAACGACCGCGATTATCTAATTCATTGAGTTGGACGAGAAAATTAGGCTGTATAAACGCGGCCATTTGCTCTCCCAGCCAGGGGCGTTGGTCAGGCACGGGTTTTCCGGCGGTGGTGGCAGCGCGTTTAGCTATGAGACGGTCAATCGCATTTTTCATCACCGTTTCATTAACCGTCAGCGTCAATCCTTCTGCTGCGGGTAAGTAAAAAAGGCGTAAATTAAAACCGTTTCCGGCTTCCTGTGTTGGTGCAACCACCACATAAGTCATACCTTTCCATTCGTTGGTTGTCCAAGTTAATAAATTGGGGGCGGAGGTTTTTGCCATCGCTTGTAAGGCGGTAAGGAATGCCGCTAGTTTTAATTGATTGCGTACCGCAATGTGGATGCCAATAGGAAAGCGGTTAGCATCTTTTTCTAATTGACTAAAGCGATCGTAACGATTGTTCATGGGGTTGA
>CANETI010000023.1 GCA_947440715.1 Planctomycetota bacterium
GGCCAATAACGCGGCGGTAATGGCACCCAAACCAGGACCAATTTCCAATACGGTGGCGCCTGGGGCGAGCGCGGCTTGTTGTACGATTTTCCCAGCGGCTTGGGCTGATAAGTCGTGCTGATGCGCTTCGTTCGGAGCGCTCGCCACGTGCGGATTTCCGGGATAACGGGAGCGAGGAAACATTCGGTGTGTGAGGTTGGGGATACGGCTGATTTCTCAAGTCATGTCATGAAGTGGAGCTTGGTGGTATTAGGACGTGATAACACGAATGGGACGGCGTTATGCAAAGTTTAAATAAAGCGAAATGAACAGCATTCGGTAGACATTTCATAGGTGAACCATGCGAATAGTTAGTGAATGGTTGTTGCTGAGTATCTGTTTTGCGTTGGCTCAGGCTGGCGAAAGCGATGCGGCACGTTTCGACTTTGGCCGCGACGTAAAACCATTATTAGCCAAATATTGCTATGGCTGCCATGGAGTGGCCAAGCAAAAGGGTGGAATCGACCTGGAAAAATATGTCGACCAGCGGGCGATTCAGCGCGGCGTCAGTCAATGGCAAGAAGTGTTGCGGGCGATTGAGCAAAATGAAATGCCGCCGGAAAGTGCGAAAGAACAACCGACGACCGCTGAGCGTGAGCTCATGCAAGGTTGGCTGTCCTATGCGCTCAATAATATTAACGAAAACGATTTACCCAAAGATCCTGGGCATGTGGTCCTGCATCGCCTGACGCGGCGTGAGTATAATAATACCATCCGTGATTTATTGGGCGTCAGTGGTAGCCCAGCCGATGTTTTCCCAGAAGACGCTGGTGGTGGTGGCGGGTTTGAAAATAATGCTGACACCCTATTTATTCCGCCAATCATGGTGGAAAAAATGTTGATCGCATTGGCCGAAGTATTTGGCCAAGCCAAACCAGAACGATTGTTTACGGTGCAACCCAAAGATGACAAACCGCGCTCGCAACAAGACGCCGCGAAAGAAATTTTGACTGATTTTGCGCGTCGTGCTTTTCGTCATCCCGTGCCAGCGGTGGAAATTGGCCGTTATCTTAAGGTCTATGACGCTGCCGTTAAAAAAGAGATTAACCACCAGGATTCGCTCAAGCTCGCGATGAAAAGCGTGCTGATGTCACCGAATTTTATCTATCGCATTGAAAACCAACGTCCATTTCCAGCGGCTTACGAAATTACGTCCTACGAAATGGCGGTGCGATTAAGTTATTTTATCTGGGCCAGTATGCCGGATGAAGAATTATTCACCGCCGCCGCGGCAGGAAAATTGCAAGATGTTGCAGAAATCGAACGGCAAGTGTTGCGCATGTTGAAAGATCCGAAAGCACAGGAATTAGGCGCGTCATTTGTGCCGCAATGGTTAAAAACGGATGAGCTAAGCCGTGGTCGAAAATCCCCTGATGTCGGGAAATATGGCAAGCAATTTACCGAGAGTTTGCGTGATAGTATGTGTGCTGAACCGACTGAATTTTTTAACGCGTTAATAACAAAAAATCGTAGCGTATTGGATCTTATCGATAGTGATTATTTGTGGGTGAATGAAGAATTAGCGCGCTTTTATGGCATCTCTGGGGTAAGCGGAAAAAATTTCCGCGAAGTGCCTCGTGCGAATAAACAACGTGGCGGCGTGATGACGATGGCGAGCGTACTGACCATCACTTCGCATCCGAATCGCAGTAGTCCCGTGTTGCGCGGGGTGTGGGTGCTGGAAGAAATATTGAATGTCGCACCACCACCTCCGCCCCCAGAAGTGCCGGCGTTAGATGATAAAAAAGATGGCGATAAAAAAGATCTGACCTTGCGTCAACGTTTGGAACAACATCGCAAAGACCCGGTTTGCGCCTCGTGCCATAGCCGTATTGATCCGTTGGGTTTTGGTTTGGAAGAATATGATTTAATGGGTGCTTGGCGCGTAAAAGACGAATTTGGAAAGGCGATTGATGCCAGCGGTAAATTGCTGAACGGTGAATCCTTTCAGGGATCCGAACAACTGCGGAAAGTGTTAATGGCTCGCAAAACCGAAATAGCACGTGGTCTCGTGTCACGCTTGCTGTCGTTTGCCTTAGGTCGCGGCTTGGAATACTATGACCGGCCAACGGTCAATGCCTTGCTCAAACAACTCGAAGCGAATGATTATCGCATCCAACCATTATTGGTTGGCATAGCCCAAAGTTTCCCCTTCCGTAATAAGCGGAATAAACCAATTGCTGAAGTTACACCATGAAAAGGATCATACCATGAGTCGTTCATCTTGGTTAATATCGCGCCGCACGATGTTGCGTGGTGTAGGTGTCAGTATGGCGCTGCCATTACTCAACGTCATGACTCCACCGACGCTCTATGGCGCAGATCCGAAAGTCGTGCCACGTAAAACGCCAGTGCGTTTGGGCGTCATGTTTTTCCCCAATGGTGTGCATCCGAAACGTTGGGCGCCGGAAAAAGAAGGCCCCTTGGTTGAGCTGAGTGACCAATTAGCGCCGATGGAAAAAATTAAATCAAACGTATTGGTGTTATCGAATTTATGGAATGCTAAATGTAATCAGGGCGACGGACATTATTTCAAAGATGCTTCGTTTCTTACGAGCATGACCATAAATAAAACCGTTGGCGCGGACATCAATGCTGGCGGTATTTCCATTGATCAATTGTTGGCGCAACATTTAGGCTCGGATACCAAATTGCCATCAATTGAATTAGGGATGGAGGCCCCAGCAAAAGGCATTGATGGTAACGTCAATATTACGCGTTTGTATTCGAACCATATTGCGTGGAGTTCTGCGTCGACGCCTTTGGCCTGCGAAATTGACCCTGTTCAAGCATTTGATCGTTTATTCCGTGAAGGAGCAGCCAATTCCCAACGTAAAGATTTAACCCCCACATCGCTCACACGCTTTGACGATAAAAGTGTTTTGGACGTAGTTACCGCTGACAGCAATGCGTTGAAACGTACACTTGGGATGGAAGATCAACGGAAATTAGATGAATACATGACCTCGGTACGCGATGTGGAACGCCGCTTATCACAAGAAATGAAACGTGCGAAAGAACCGCGGCGCATAGATCCTTTAGCACTTAAAGGTTTACCCGTATTAGAAGAAGCAATTCGTACCAGTAAGCGTGGTGATCGCACGAGCGATCATACCCCGCAAGTGAAATTGATGTTGGATATTATGCTGATGGCCTTTTGGACTGACACCACGCGCATCAGCACCTTTATGTTCGGTAACTCGGTGAGTGGTCGTAATTTCTCGTTCTTAGAGGGAGTTAAAGACAGTCATCACGAATTGTCACATCACGAAAACAAAGATGAGAAATTAAATCAACTGGCGAAAATAACCGCATGGCACGTTGCCCAGTTTACTTACCTGGTTGAGCGTATGGGCCAAATTAAAGAAGGATCGGGAACCTTGTTGGATAATTCGCTGATTCTTTTCGGCTCAGCGCTAAAAGACGGTAACGCTCATAATCCACGTGATTTACCGTTGTTGTTGGCCGGTCGTGGGGGCAATGCGCTGACCGGAGGTCGTCATATTAAATTTAAAGAGAACACTCCGTTAGCCAACTTGTACGGTGAAATTGCTGTACGCATGGGCTTGCAGGTGGATAAATTTGGCGATAGCACGGGACCGCTGAAAGAATTAGCATAAGCGTAACCAATTTGCTGTTATCCGCCGTTATGGAATAACAAACCCCAGGCATGATGCCTGGGGTTTGCTGTTTGGTTCCTGGCGAGAGAGCGTCAGAACATTATTCGATTTTACTACAACGCTTAATCATGCTGGCGACTTCGGCAGCATAGGTGCCACTAAATTTGTGGTTAATACCGCCCAGCCATTGAGTTTGTACTTCAGTCGATTTTTTAGCCGAGGTCTTGCGCATGACGTTCATATATTCCATAAGAACACCAAATGCAGCTAATTCATTTTTCAAATCTTTATCATCTTTAATGCCCTTAAGTGCAACTTGCGCGTCTTTCGCCGCAGGCGCACTGGGCATGTCTTGTAATAATCCCTGTAAGCGATGATAAGCGATCAAACGTTCTGATGGTTTTTTCGTCATGTCAGTGAGTTGTTTGGTGTCGTCTTCAATAAAACGATTGATGCGATCACTCACCAATTTAATAAAATTCGGCGCGTCCGGTCCCGCTTTGCGAATGTCTTTCATGGCGCGATTCGTGTCAGCAAGAAGCAACCATTCGAGCGAGTCCTTACACGAGAGCGGGAACAGAGACGCATCTTCGACTAAAGGACTGGCATTTTTCGTTGTACTTTTAATGGCCTTTTCTTCATTTTTGAGAGTGCCGAGACGCGAAACGCTGGTGACGCGACCACTACCATCAATTAGCACGATAACGGCATAAGTATCGCCCCCACCGAAGGCGCGAACGAGGCCGCTATTTTGTGGAATACCTTTACACCAATAATCGACCGGGTCGCCGTCCTTGCGCTGTTCGAGCGAGCCACCGGCAGCAAGTAAGAAATGAATGTGATCATAAGCTTTTCCTAGCGCGGGTTCCTTTACGGCTCCGCGTAAACCGCCGTACATTTTGCGGCCTTCTTCATTCGCAAAATCCACCAGCAGGTAGACTTGGCCACGGCGCGCTATTCCGGCAGTAGTTGGTTCGGCGGAATCTGAACTCCACTGCACTGCATCAAGCGGCACGATATTGACCTGAACTGCTGGTAAGGAGGCGATGGCACACAGCAGCAAAAAAACAGCGCTACGCATTGGTATCTCCTAAAAACGTTTCAGCCCAGCGGCCGGAACTCCGGTTAATTTTACCACGTGACAAGCTAGCAGGCGATCAGTGTCTTGCATCTACTCGCCGTAGCGAAAGGCGCAGGAAATGGCTCAAAGCCGGCAAGCGAGGTGGTCTCAGCAAGCAGCGTGAGCATTTATACAGCGCCCAGGTTGGCCAATCGGCATTTGTTCCAAACTCGTTATTATCCACTAATTGAGCCAACTGCGACGCTGTCGATGACATAAGCAGCAAAATCATTTCATACGGACTGAGTGAGGATTCATCAGTGTGTGGCGCAGTTTTATGGGCGTAACAAAAAGTGATAAAAATTGTGATAAAAAAAGCGATCTCTTGAGGAAAGGCCAGCTACGCGGCAGGGTTATGATTATGGATTACAAGCCGTTTGATTTTCAGTCAGGCCTGGTCATTGGATTGTTGGTCGTGGCCATCGGATTGTTGGTCGTGTTAGCCGGATTTGCCGTCTATTGGCTGAGAGCGCGATTAGGTTTCGGTGCTGGTGGTTCATCGACCGGTTGTGACCCCGTGTTGCGTGCGACTGGTGCCGCTTGCTGGGTGCAATTGTTGAGCTGCGTGACCGCAGCCAGCGCATCCGGAGGTTGGTCGGTAAAGGAATGGCAAAAAGTAACTCCTCATGTGATTCCTGAGCGCTCGACCTGTCCCGCTGCCCTGCGACCACGTGTTGTTCAGGTGTTAGAAATGGCCATGGCGGCGACGAATGATCCCTTTTCTGCGGCATATATTCGGCAAATTTTAGACGCTTTACGTCGCTAATTATTCGTTCTGTTATTCGTTCCGTTATCCGCCCTGTTATTGGTTCAATCGGTGACGGGGCTTGCTGTACTCGCACATCGCCTAATCGTGCTCCGCCCATGCTACCAGCCGTCACTCTTAATCGCCGCATCGCCCATCGTATGTTACAGGGCCACGTGTGGGTCTATTCCAGCGAAATTGAGCGTGTTCACGGCGCGCCTGCACCAGGTGATGTGGTGGCGGTGCTGGATCACGGTGGGCGGCCGCTCGCCTGGGGTTTTTACAATCCGACCTCAAAAATTGCCGTGCGAATCCTTACGCGCCGCGAATGTTCCATTGATCGTGAATTTTTACGCGAACGAATTAAAAACGCCATAGCTCATCGCGACGCGATACTACCTGGGCGTCCGGCTCGACGATTAGTCAATAGCGAAGGCGACTTATTGCCTGGCCTTATCGTCGATCAATACGCGGACGTGTTAGTGGTGCAATGTACCACGGCAGGCATTGATAAACGCCTGTCAGTAATCGTTGAAATTTTATGCGAACTGGTGCACCCACGTGCCATCATTGAACGCAATGATATTCCGATTCGTGTCCACGAAGGATTAGAACAACGCACCGGCGTGTTGTTTGGCGCGCATGAAGGACCAATTCGTGTGCGCGTGGGTGACGTGGAATTCCCCTGTGATCCGCTGAATCCGCATAAAACCGGATTGTATCTGGACCAACAAATGACGTGGCAGGCCGTCGCAAATTTCGTGCGTCCCGCGGCGCGTGTGCTTGATGTGTTCTGTCATATGGGTGGTTTTGCGCTACACGCCTTGCGCGCTGGCGCAGGACAAGCGACAGCCATTGATAGCGCACAAGAAAGCATCAACGGCGCAAAGTTGGCAGCGACCTGGGCGGGTGTTGGTGATCGTCTCACCACGCGTTGTGAAAATGCATTTGATGTCCTCAAAGAATTAGATGCTGCCGGTAAACGTTTCGATGTGATCATACTTGATCCGCCTTCTTTTTCGCGGTCCAAGGCCACCGTTGAAGGCGCGCTACGCGGGTACAAAGAAATTCACCTGCGCGCTTTGCGCATGCTGGACCCAGGTGGTGTGTTGGCGACCTTTAGTTGTTCGCATCACATCAACGCCCAGGCCTACATGGAAATGATTGTCGATGCGGCCAATGATGCGCATCGCCTGTTGCGCCGAGAGGCCATCTATGGCGCCAGTCCCGACCATCCGGTGCTGCCAGCCGTACCGGAAAGCGAATACCTGAAAGGTTTCGCGTTGCGTGTCTTAGCCGGTTGATCGTTTGAGCGGGCGTGTTTGTCAGAAAAACCGCTGGGCCAAGCCGATGTAACGTTGACGGCGAAGCGGTTAAAAAAAAATGCACAACCAGAGTTCCTAGGACGTCGGTGCTTGCCTTATGGCTGCTCCCGTCAAGGCCTGACCAGATTCGGCGGCACTCAACTCCCAAGTTCCGGTTGTGCGGGGCGGATCATGTGAAGCACGACAGGGGAGTCAAACCCCCGAATGGCGACTAACCACAGCTGAGCCATCAAGGACCGCCGTGGCCTTGCTCACCACGGAATTGGTCGCACGCACTATCCTGGACTCCTGCGCCAATGACACACATTCCCTTAGGGCGCGGTGGCTTGGATGGTCGATGAGGGGGGCTTTTCTACGCTGCCCGCGATGCAGCGTGTCGTTGTTCTCGTATTGTGTGCCGTGATCGCCTTGTTCGTGGCTGGTTGTTGCCGCGAAGCTCAGGCGACTGCCGATGACGTGCGTCGTTTTGGAAAACAGGCGAATCGTGAAACGCAATTGCTGGCAATCGATATTCATCGTTTTGCTCAATCGAATAAACTTTTGCTGCCTGATGCCAAATTGGATGTGCAAAACTTCCTTGAATGGCGCCGTCGTGAATGGTGGAATTTGCGTGAAGAATTAGCTTACCATTATCTTTATGACTGGGAACAAATTGCGAAATTGACCAAGGACATGGGTCGTTATTACGGCTACAATGTGCAAAATTTCCCGATGTTAAAAGATGACATGTTACGTTTTTTCCAACGTGCCGATTTGGAATGGCGCGTTTTGGTTCAGGATATTATTATTTTCCAAGAATATCGCTTGCGCGAAGTTATGCCGCTGCGCGCTGATATTAAAGCATTCTTCGATAAAGTGGGCTGGGAATACGCCAACGCACAAATCGATATCTATCAATTCATGGAATGGCGCGAACGCGAGTATAAAAAATTAATCCTCGATGGGCGCGCTTTTTTCGCCGTCAACATCGAAGACTGGGATAAATTATTGTGGGATGTCGATCGTTTCCGCAAACACGCCTCCATTGAAGCGAATCGCCTGGTTGCTGATTTCAGAGAATTTTACGCCTACGAAAAAGCCGCCGTTCCGCGTTTAATCGATGATGTCTGGCGCTTTACCCAATATCAAGATCGTGAAGCGGCGAAACTGCGCGAAGACTTCGCCCGCTTTCATGAAAAAGGTTATTGGGAATTACAAAACCTCACCAATGACATTCGTCGCTACACCCAAGTACAAACTGAACAAATCCCGCTACTGATGGCGGAAGTCGACCGTTTCTTCAATTATTACGAACGTGAATTTAAACCCCTCGACGAAGACATTAAACGCTACTGGCGCCTCAATATCGCAGCTGGAGATTTGTTAGTTTCTGACCTCAAAGGATTCTACCTGCATTCAATCGAAGAGTATTACGAACTACACGCCGACATTCGCCGCTTCTACACCTACAGTACCTTGGAATGGCGCAATTTAATCAATCGGGTGAAGCGCTTTGCCACCTGTGCCCATGATCCAGCCTTTGGCGATGGAATTGTACCTTTCAGCGGCGACCAAAGCCCTGGAGTGTTCAACGATTTTTCAGTGCCGCGTAAAGAATCCGTCATCCGCTAAAACAAACGAGCATGACGCTCATGCTCATTGTATGGTGACGTGCGCTTTTAATCGCGCATACATTTCACCGTATCCCGCTTGATTGTTACAGCTTCCAGCCGAAACAGCAGCGCCTTCCTTGACCCCGTCCAAGTGCCTTAGATAGTGCCGCCCCGCACAACGCGCTTTTGGCGTTGAACCCCGATATGGACAGGTGGCTGAGCGGTTGAAGGCACGCGCTTGGAAAGCGCGCAACGGTGAAAATCGTTCGGGGGTTCGAATCCCCCCCTGTCCGCCATGAGCTACCACCGTACGAACCGACGGTGGTAGTTGCTTTTGATGGCTCACTGTGGTTCGCGGCAATTTTTCCGCCGCGTGGTCCTGTAGGCGGTTTTCCACCGTTGCCGTTGTCGTCTGGTCCGCCGCCGAGGTCGCTCATTGGCCAACGGAAGACCATGCGGATGTTCTGATCTTCGGCGATGAACACTTCCCACAGGATGGCCGCTAGGACGGCGTGTTGGATTTCCCAGGGTTCTTGGTCGAGTGTCACTAATCGACCACGTAATTTTTCGATGACGTAGTCTGCGCTAGTCGCGGCCATGCCTGCGGCGGCGAGTTCGGCGTCGCAAATGGCGAGGTCGCGGTCGATGCGATCGAGTTCTTGCTGACGAGTGGCGATGGTTGGGCCCACGGCTTTGCTGGCGTCGCCGCCGTCTTCTACCAAGGCAATTAAGCGGTCGAGCCGTCCTCGAACTAATTCGCGTTCTTTGCCGAGCGCCTGCTTCCGCTCGCGGGCGGGTACTTCCAGGGCGCGTTGTTCGCGTGAGCGTTCCTCTAAATAACTCAGCAAGTCGCCTTGTCCGTGGCCAGATTTTACCAGGGATTCAATCACCGCGTCTTCCCACGGTTGTGCGGCAAGATCAGGCGCGGTGCATCCTTTTCCTTTGAGTCGGCGAATACAGCGCAGGTAATAACGCGGTTCACCATTGCGGCCAAACGACGTACTGCCCGCTAACATTGATCCACAATGTGCGCAGCGTGCCAGTCCCGCGAGACGCCACACGCGTTCGCTTTTCGCTCCACGATTTATTTTCTCACCTTCGCGTTGTTTTGGTGATGAACGAGCTGCCAACGCTTGATGACAGGCTTCAAATGGACCACGATCCACGAGTACGCCAATCAAGCGTTCATTCGCGAGCCATTTTCCTAGATTTTGTTTATTCCAATTGCGAACCGTGGTTCGTTTTCCCGAGATAGGCGGAGGGACGCCTTCCTGCGTGAGCCAGGCCGCTACTTCCGTGAGTGTTTGTCCGCGCGTTATACGCGGCCACGCTGCGCCTGCAATTTTCCCCCATTGTGGATGTGGCACTATTTTTCGCGTACCAGGTCCGCCTTCAATTTCGGTGGCAGCGGGCTTGTGACCGCCAGTCCATCCGCCTTGTGATTGTCGGTGGCGAATGCCCAGCTTCACCCGTTCGGCGATAGATTCCCGTTCCCACTGCGCCACGGCACCGAGCATCGACAACATCAAGCGTCCCATCGGACTACTGGTGTCGAGTTGTTCCATCACCGACACCAACGCGACTTTGTGTTGGTCGAACGTTTCCACCAAGTCCAATAAATCACGCAAATTGCGCGTCAATCGATCAAGCCGCCACACCACCAATGTTTTCACTTGTCCGGCTTCGATACCGGCAAGAATGCGCGTAATCCCTGTCCTATTCAAACTCTTCGCCGATTGTCCCGCATCTTCGACGGCGTCATGCTCAGCATAGCCACGTAATTTACACAGCATCGCACACGCTTCGCGCTGAGCGATCAGCGACACACCTTCGCGGGCTTGGTCTTCGGTACTGACACGGGTGTAAACGATGACGGATTTCATGGCGTTTCTGGCTCCTGATCAAACAGCATCGTCATCGGGATAAAGAATGCACCCATGCGCTGCGTGGGTTCGTAACCGTTGCTCTTGCTAGGCATGGTCGCCTCACGTCACCACAGAATCAGTGAAAAGCGTGCCGACCACCACCGCCATGCGCACCGCTGCATTCGGCGACAACGCAAAAGAATCCCGACCAATATTCACCGAGGCGAGAACGAATCCCGACGGCACTTCCGCACTCACACAATATCGCTTGAGATACGCACGACGATCATCGGTTTGGACCACCACTAAACGATTATGTTTCAGCGGTAAGCGATCATCGACAATCACCGTCTGTCCATCCCAGACGACTGGGTGTCCACTATCTCCCTGGATACGAACTGCGCGCCAGTGTGAACGAATCGCAATTGGCTTCCAATCCTCGGGATCTTGCGACGGCTCTGCCCAACCAGATCCCGCCGTCACCACGCCAATAATGGGAATACTGAGCTCGGGTTGGTCGGAATTTGTTTGGTCAGGAATAACCGCATCAATTTCATGAGTGGCCTCAATTCCCGCCTGCGCTTGGTCGCGGGCTGACGTGAAGCGCTGCGCATCTGGGCGATATTTATACCACTCGGGAGGAAAAGCGCCGGTGGTCAGCCATTCGATGCGAACACCAAGCAACGCTGCCAATTTGGGCAGGTGCTTGCGACCACGGCCATCCATGAACGCGATGTAGCGTTGGCCCGGGAGCTCAAGCGCTTTACAGACTTGTGCCTTTGAGAGGCACTTCGCGTGACGTGCGGCTTCGAGGCGTTCAGGGAAACCGACGAGTGGTTGTAGCATCGTAATCCTGAGAATGGGTGTTAAACGTGTGCTGTATGCGTGCATAATGTGGGCTTAATGTTTCTTAGCAACATATTTATTGCAGGCAAAATAAACCCATTACAACCCCTTCTTACCATGAGCATGCCACTTACCCTGCGTCAACTTCGCCTCTCAAAGGGGCTCACCCAAGATGTTATCGGAAACCGCAAAGATATCGGGGAAATTGAAAAAGGCGTTAAGATGCCAGGTCCACGCTTGGTTAGACGCATGGCTCAGTCATTGGGCGTGAGCACCGACACGGTTTTTGCCGCCTGTACTGAGTCGCGCCGTGTGCGAGAAGCGGATGACGCTCAAGAAACCATGCAAACAGGGACGGTGTGAGTTATGGTAACACCAAACCAACACACGCGTCCCTCATCTTGTCGCTGGAAACGGATGCCTGCGCGCGACGAGCACGGACAACTGCGTGTCACTTATGAATTTCGTCCGGCAACCACCGTCTTCGACCGTGAACGCTTCGATGACCTCGCGCGCCTGTTGTATCGGCGCTGGGTGCTGGACCCAGAATGTGGAGAGAATTTGGGAGCGACCGCCACCAGCGCTGCGGTCGATGCGACTCTCCGTTCTCTGACCGCCGCCATTCCCCAGCTCACCAAGTAGGAGACACCCATGTCTGACGATCCCATCAATGCCTTAGTCTCCACCCTGATAGCAAAGGCCGGACATTTATCGGACCTCGACGCGATGGTGATCGCGCTCGATGGCGGGTTGTCGTTGCTGCATAATGCTTCAGCGCGATCTCTTACCGTTGGCGCAATGAAATTGCGTCCGGGATATACGTTGGTGCGTTTGCATGATTTGCCGGTGGGAGTGGTGAATCCGTGGAGATGGACACTCACCATCGATGATGATCGGTTGCGTTATGCGTTGTTGCATGCGATTGAGCGTTTACGTGACGGCACGCCGTTGTCGTTGGTGTGAAGACATAAATTAAATTCTGACAGGAACGAGGACTGATGGAGTGGTTCGCGGTGTCCAGTGTGGTGACCACCAGTTTGGCCTGGGCGGGAGCGGATGCTCGCGCCCGTGGTGCCTGGGTGTCATTGGCTGACGTTTGTCGGCAAACGATGACGGAAGGCCGTATTCGTGCGGCTAAAACTCAAATATCTCGCGTGTGCCGTTTGGCCCGCGTTGGTGTCGGCGATTTACGCGCTGCCATCAACGCGGGTTTAATTATTTACGACGAAGATGATTTGGTATTGGCGGGTTGGGATCTGGGGAAGGAACGTGAGGCGGCTCGTGCGGCGCAACGTTCACGTGAAAACCGTCAGCGCCAACAACGTCAAGAAATGCCAACTACTCCTGGTGCGGTTGGCGATCAGAATGAAATTACGCCGATGAGCGTTCGCGAACCGTTCGGGTTCGTGAACCCGAACGCGCACCCGAAC
>CANETI010000024.1 GCA_947440715.1 Planctomycetota bacterium
CATTTGGGTCTGTATACGGCACTGCCATCACTGGAGCTTGGTACCAGGAAAAACGAACGTACCGGAATAGGCCAAGAAGGACTCAATAACCGCTATTATACCACGGGGAATTTTCGCACTCCCACACAACCGCTGCCGGTTGAGGTCAGTCCGGCGGAAGTCTACAAACGTTTATTTGCATCCCGTCAATCAACCCCG
The DNA here is from genome assembly GCA_947440715.1 of Planctomycetota bacterium. Classification (GTDB taxonomy): domain Bacteria; phylum Planctomycetota; class UBA11346; order UBA11346; family UBA11346; genus BOG-1363. The sequence goes on from CANETI010000024.1 coordinate 199, forward strand.
CAGAAAAAAGGTGGGCCAGCAATTGACGCGGGTAAATTTGCTTCTGCCACGGCTAGCGAAAATGAATCGTCACTTGATCGTAGTATGCTTGATTTAATTCGCGAAAGCGCGGGATCTCTGCGAAATCGCGTGAGCCTTGATGATCAGCGCCAATTAGATGATTACCTCGACAGCGTCCGTTCTTTGGAAAAACGGGTGGGAGCTATCGAGCGTCAACAGGCTGCCGCCGGTAAAGAAAATGCGGCGGTAATGGGTGGACAAAATGCGGCGATCGTTCGTTCAGCGCCACTTGACGTAAAAATTCCAACTGGCGAAATAAAGTGGAGTGAACATGTCAAAGTCATGGGTGATTTATTGATCCTGGCTTTTCAAACGGATTTGACACGAGTCGGCACCTTGATCACCTCCATGAACCATGGCATTAATTATCCAGAATTGCCCTTTAGTGAGAGCCATCACGACCTGAGTCATCACCAAAATGACGAGAAAAAGCTGGGGAAAATCTCGCAGATCGACCGTTTCAATATTGAGCAATTCGGTTACTTGGTTGGGCGCATGCGTAGTTTGAAAGAGGGCAATGGAACGTTGTTAGATAATACTATTTTCATGTGGGGTTCAGGTTTGGGTGATGGTCATAATCACACCTGGAAACGCCTTCCAACCATTATTGCCGGAGGTGGTGGCGGGACCATTAAAACGGGCCGTTATATTCCCAAATGTACTGGTAACCAAGGTGACTTACTGACCGCGTTGCTCGCCCGCGCTGGAGTCCCATTGGATAAACCAATTGGCTTTGGCACCAAAGCGATGCCCGATTTATCGTAAATTGATACCAATTCTCTAACACCCAGAACGTAAGAAATAGAAATTAACAAGAGAAACGGAGGAACGGAGGAGAAAAGATTTTAATTCGAAATCTTATTTTCGGTAGTTGTCCTCCGTTTCTCCGTTCCTCCTGTTAATTTTCCTCTTCATCAAGTTCATTTGAAGAAATTTTATGTGAAACGAGCGGTGAAAATTAGCTCACCGCAACCGTGACCGGGCAATGATCACTGCCCATAATCTGCGGCTGAATGCTGGTTTCGGTGACACGTTCAGCCAGTTTAGGTGTGGTGCAGCCATAATCGATACGCCAACCAACATTGCGTTCGCGTGCGCCGCCCCAGTTGGTCCACCAACTATAAGCGCCCTCTAATTCAGGATTACGTTCACGAAACACATCACGATAACCAAGTGATAAATACCGCGTCATCCACGCGCGTTCTTCTGGTAAATAACCAGCGTTCTTTTGATTTTCTTTAGGTCGGGCTAAATCAATGGGATTGTGGGCAATATTATAATCGCCCATTAACAAGACTTCACAGCCGCGTTTGCGCCACGTGGTTAAATACAATTCCATTTGCTGACAAAAAGACAGTTTATAATCGAGTCGAGCGCCCGCATCGCGGCTGTTGGGAAAATACGCGCTGACGACTACCAAGGTGCCAAAGCGCGCTGCCATGACGCGACCTTCGCTGTCGAATTGCTGATCGCCAATGCCTAAGGTAACTTCATCTGGCTTTACTTTGGAAATAATCGCCACGCTACTGTATCCGGGCTTTTCTGCCGAATGCCAAAATGCATGCCAACCATCAGGTTCTAGAATATCGCCGGTTAACTGTTCAGGTTTGGCTTTGGTTTCTTGAATGCATAACACATCGCTGTCCGGCAGCACATTCCACGGTAATAGTCCTTTTTTAGCCACTGAGCGAATGCCGTTGACGTTCCAGGTGGTACAGCGCATCGAATCATTCTCCGAAGGGAATTAAACGCTCGTTTATATTTAAGATCCGTCAATAAAAAACAAATTATTAATAAATTGCTAAAACCGATCAGTGTGCCCCAGATGCAAGACGCCCGACGAAGAAGCTAAGTGCCCTAAAAGGGTATGGTCTTCCAAGTGAGGAGGAGGCAACGTCGCAGATGGGGTGTAATGGTCGGTTTTAGTTGCCGCGACGAATCACGGATCCCTGGAAGCGGATCGAGAAACGATAAATGGGTTTTCTGCGGCAGGTAATTTCGCCGGTTTTTAGGTCAAATCGTGCGGGAATATCTTTAGTTTCGGTGTGGCCGACGGCGTAGTAGCCGCGTTCATTGAACACGTCGAGCAGCATTTGTAACGCCAATTGATGCGCGAATACCGGATTTTCGCTAACGATTTCCGCGCGGCCACCAATGGCATGTAAATTAATCACGGGCATGAATTCATTTTCGATGACGTAAATGACCTGCTTAAATAAAGTGGTGTGTTCGCGTTGGTAACCATCCAGGCGGCGAACTAAATTCTGGCGGGCATTGATAACAATATCATTGGCCAGTGGAATATGATTGATGGAGTCAATGGTTTCGTCGTCGAGTTCGAGTAAACTCTGATATTGAAACTCTTTAATAATATTTTGTTCGACCTTGGATAACTCGGCCTGGGCGTTGATCAGGTGATAATGGAAGGTTTTCCTGAGCGATTGCAGGGCTTCCAGCGCTTGTTCTTTAAAAATACGATAACGTTTGCGACAGGCTTCTTCGTTGGTGTCGGTGGCGCGTTCTTCTAAGAGTTCACCGTCATGGGTTTCACGAACTCGTTGATTGTGGGCGATGATTTGTTGTCCGCGAGAGAGCTGACGTTCGACCGATTCACGTTCATCAACGTATAATACGGTGATGCGAAATACCGGTTGTGGGAATAAGTCAGCGTCAGCTGAGTGGAGGTGTGCTTTGCGTAGCTCAAGCATTTTTTGGTATAATATTTTTAAACATTCGCATTGTACACGCGTGCGTGGAAAACCGTCAACAATGACGCCGTTCATGTAGTGCGGATCAAGTAATTTTTGAAACAGCAGGCGAACGACCGTAGGGTCGCTAATTAAATTGCCGGCGTCTTTAATGCGTTGGGCTTCTGGACTGTTCAGTAAAGCACTGGTGACGACTGGCGCAGCGGTGATGCCGCGTTCACGTAAAATAAAAGGAGTATTCGTACCCTTACCCGAACCCGGCGCACCGTTGAGCCAGATAATTTCTTTTGGAAAGTGTAATTTTTCTTTGCCAACATTGGTTTCCAGCCACGTCCACACTTCACGAAAGATGAGTTGGGCATTTTCCACTGCCGGATCCGGGTGAGCGATCTCGGGGGTCTTTGTGTGGGTGCCAGTCGTGGTCATGCTCGCTCCAGGAACGGCGCGAATGATTGGCCATGTGAGCTCGGGCACAACTAGGCTTCGCGGTTGAGGCTAATTCATGTCGAAGCAACATTGACCAACTAATGGAAGCGCTGCCAAATGATTTTGAATCAAGCGGTCCAAATCAAGGTCACCTAGGGAACGATGGCCTTCATTTGGGGGCTTTTGTCTACAGCACAAACGTGTCGTGACGACCGACTTCGTTGGAAATATGCGCTAAAGCGGCCATCGTTTCGTCGACGCTATCAACCACGGTGAGCAAATTGAGGTCGCCTGGACTGATGTAGTGTCCATCATCTTCCATGTGCGCTTTGATCCATTCCAATAATCCGGTCCAAAATTTGCGGCCATAAAGGACAATGGGTAACGGTGCGATTTTATGAGTCTGTACCAATGTCAGGACTTCGAATAATTCATCCAACGTACCAAAACCACCGGGCATCACCACGACTCCGGCGGTGTGTTTCAAAAACATCACTTTACGCACGAAAAAATAGTGAAATTTAACTTCAATATTAATGTAGGGATTTGAATTTTGCTCCATCGGCAAATTGATGGCTAAGCCAACACTGGTGCCTTTTGCTTCAAAAGCGCCTTTGTTGCCAGCTTGCATAATCCCAGGACCACCGCCGGTGATGACGGGAAAACCACGAGCGACACAGTGTGCGGCAATATCGACGGCGGCCTTATAATAGGGATGGTCAGGCTTGGTCCGTGCCGAGCCAAAAATGGCTACGGCCTTGGGAATTTCGCTGAGCGTTTGAAAACCATGAGCAAATTCGCCCATAATACGAAACATGCGCCAGGCGCTAGGTGGATCGGATTTTTCCATAGAGACCTCGAATCGGGAAAGTCGACACTCAGTGTGCCAAGCGCGGCATGCTGTAAGGCCAACGCCCCAAGTATACTACGAATCTGCGCTGGCCGCGACATCACCTCGGTTACGTTTGAGCCGTGATTGCATGGCGGCATACAGCGTTTCGACATCTACCTGAGTTACCCCTGGCAACGTAGCGGCTTCTCCGAGGGTGCGCGGCTGAAGTTTGGCAATGACCATACGACCTTCGGTCGAAATCGTTTTGATCGCTTGAATATCAAGATCCGGGTGCAGCGGCAGATCGCGATGACGCTGGACGCGTTCAATGCGACTTTGCTGACGCTCCAAATAATTTGCGTAACGCAGTTCGATCCAAGCTGATTCGGCAACGTCATGCGACGCCGATGCCATGCCTTCGATTAACGGAATGGCATCTGCTAATTCGATGGCCTCGCCAGCAATGCGACGTGCTAATTGATCACCGGCACGTTTAACTAAAGTCTCCACTTGTAATTGTTTTTGCTGTACGGCTGCTGCGCGTTCTGCGCTAACCAAACCACAGCCAGCGGCGAGGGGAGTCAAACGACGATCGGCATTATCGCTACGTAAGTGCAGACGATGTTCTGCACGTGAAGTAAACATGCGATACGGCTCATCGGGGCAGCGCGTGATTAAATCGTCAATAAGAACACCGATATAGGCATCAGCACGTGAAAGCACTAAGGGATCGCGTCCCAGCAACGACAGGGCGGCATTCGTGCCAGCCATTAAACCCTGGGCGGCGGCTTCTTCGTAACCACTGGTGCCATTAATTTGTCCGGCTAAATACAGTCCAGCGACGGAGCGTACTTGTAGCTGGTGGTTCATTTGATCCGCTGCCACGACATCATATTCTACCGCGTAACCATAACGTAAGACATGGGCATTGGCTAAGGCAGGAATATCGCGCAATACCGCGTCTTGGACATCTAACGGTAGCGACGTGGATAAACCGTTAACGTAAATCTCTTTGGTGTTGCGGCCCTCGGGTTCCAAAAATAAATGATGTTCGGTGCGATCCTTGAAGCGTACCACTTTATCTTCAATCGACGGACAATAACGCGGGCCAACGGAATGAATTTGACCATTATACATCGGCGCCCGATGAAGATTATTTAAAATATGCTGATGCGCGGTTGGATTGGTGTAACATTGCCAACAACTAATTTGCTTGGAGGTAATGGCGGCGGTTAGAAAGCTAAATGGTTTGGGCGGGAAATCCCCAGGCTGCTCTGTGCACAAATCCCATTTAATCGAATCCGCATGCACACGGCAGGGGGTGCCAGTTTTATGGCGAATAAGTCGTAGTCCCAAAGATGCTAATGAGCCAGACAAGCCGATCGCAGTCTGATCGCCCATGCGACCACCTTGCGTTTTCGCTTCACCTTGGTGCATCAGCGCCTGTAAAAACGTGCCCGTCGTGATGACGACGCGCGGTGCGGTTAAAGTACGGCCATCTCTTAGGATTAGTCCGGAAGTCCGGTGGTCCGGAAGTCCGGAAGTCTCGGATGCGGAGGTGACTTCCGGACTTCCGGACTTCCGGACTTCCCGACTAGTCACCAATGAAACGGCTTCACCCTGCACCGGAAAAATATTAGGATAATTTTCAATCGCCTGCTTCATCCACGCGGCGTATTCCGTTTTGTCGCACTGCGCGCGGGGACTCCACATCGCTGGACCTTTACTGAGTCCCAATTGGCGAAATTGAATGCCCGTCGCGTCAGTTGCCAACGCCATCAATCCACCCATCGCATCAATTTCGCGCGCCAGTTGACCTTTGGCCACGCCACCAATCGACGGATTGCAGCTCATCTTACCAATGGTGTCTAAATTACCGCTGACCAAGGCCGTGCGACAACCCAAACGCGCCGCTGCTGCTGCTGCTTCAATTCCCGCGTGGCCGCCACCGACCACGATCACATCATAAGTATTTCCAGCCATGGGCGGGGATCATGGAGAAATTGTTGAACTTCCCAGGGGCATTGGGCGCAAGGAGCCGCAGCGGGAGCAACGTTGTCGCGGTAATCAGTGTCTGATTGAACCCATGGCGTGATGTGATGTCACCATCGAGTAATAAAACTGGTGGCAGAACCACCACAGCGAATGGGTGCAATTTCCTACAGCTTCTAAAGGCCAACAACCTCAATAGTAGCCAGAGCCTGAAATCTTGGAGCCCCAACCTTATGTCTGAATATCTGTGTTTATCTCGCTTGCTCACGGCGGTTAGCGTTACGCCATGTTTACTGCTCGCTTTGCTGAGCGGTGTCGTGGCGGCAGAGCGAAAACCCAATATTTTATTCGTGTTATCGGATGACCACAGTTATCCGTACTTGGGTTGCTATGGCAGCAAAGAAATGAAAACGCCTAATCTTGATCGTCTTGCAGCCGAAGGCGCGCTGTTTCATCGCATGTTTACCGGTGCACCGCAATGCGTGCCATCAAGGGCCACGTATTTGACTGGGCGCTCAGCCGTGGCTTGTCGCATGACGCGATTCAGTTCACCATTACCCAAAGATGAAATTACCTTTCCCGAATTATTAAAACGTGACGCCGGATATTTTGTTGGGGTTCTTGGTCGTAGTTATCATTTGGATGGTTCGGGCAAACAGCCAGCCGAAACGCAAAAAGTATTTCAAGAACATGGTCTCAAAACCTTTACTCAACGATTTGACTACGTTGACGCCACGGGTCAGGGAAACATCAGCAAAACCATGGGTGAGTTTTTTGATAAACGCCCCACCGACAAACCATTTTGCCTGTGGGTTAATTTTAGCGATCCGCATCATCCGTGGAATTCAGGTAAAAATCCACCTGCTCCTGCCTCGGTTACGGTGCCAGGTTTTTTACCCGATCTACCTGGTGTGCGTAAAGATTTATCAGCCTATATGGGTGAAGTCGAAAGTGCCGATGAAGAATTTCAGCGGGTCATGGATATCGTTAAAGCGCGCGCTGGTTTGGAGAATACTCTGGTGATATTTGCCGGCGATAACGGCATGGCTTTTCCGAGTGGCAAAGGATCTTTACACGATCCCGGTCTACACGTTCCGTTAATTGTGTGGTGGCCAGGCGTGATTAAACCAGGAACGAATTCGAACGCACTGATTTCGGGTGAAGACATTGGCCCTGTGTGTTTGCAAGCCGCCGGATTGCCGGTGCCTGAGCGCATGAGCGGCGTTGGTTTCCTGCCATTATTACGCGGCGAAGCCTTTACCGAACGCTCACATATCTTCGGCGAACGCGGCCCTCATGGTAGTGCCACCTTTACCGAGCACACCACCGCGAATGCGGTCGATTACAGCCGCTGTGTGCGCAGTGCTGACTTTAAATTGATCTATAACATCACGCCCAATTTGAAATATGCGCCGGTCGACAGTGGTGGTAATCCCAGCTGGAAGGAAATGACAGCGGCCTTCGAAAGCAGCCAACTTGCCAGTGAATTTAAACAACTCTACTTCACCAGCCCGCGCCCAGTGTATGAATTGTATGACCTGAACAAAGACCCCAATGAATTACATAATCGTTACGGGGAAAAAGAATTCGCAGCAATCACCATGGGATTAAAGGCCGCATTACAGAAAAAGATGATTCTCGATTACGATTATATTCCGCTACCGGTTGAGCCTGGGAAGAATTAGCTACGCTAATAGCCTAGCTAATTCCCGATGACATCCACCGCGCGGTATGCTGTTATCACGGCTTGCTCGCCTTCTGCGCCTTTGCCCGCGTTACCGTGTTCCATGCCGATGACACCGTCGTAACCTTTGTCGTGTAGGTGTTGGAAAATGTTGCGGTAATTAATTTCACCCGTGCCAGGTTCTTTACGGCCTGGGTTATCGCCGGATTGGAAATAGGCGATTTCATCCCAGCAGGCGTCGATGTTGGCGATTAAATTTCCTTCACTGATCTGCTGGTGATAAATGTCGTACAGTATTTTGCACGATGGACTGTTCACGGCTTTGCAAATGGCATAGGCCTGATCGCTATAGCGCAAATACGCTCCGCCATGATTCGCGTGCCAATTCAGCGGCTCTAACACCATGGTTAATTCAAACGCTTCTAGGATTTCACTCGCACGTCGCAGTAATTCCACCACGTTGGCGAACTGAAAACCATCGGCTAAACGTGGGCCTCCGCCTTTATTCCATTTGGGGTCATCAACGTGCTGTTGATCAACCGAACCAGGAACCACGGTCACCCATTTGGCTCCCACTCGTTTAGCGATGTCGACGGAATCAGTTAATTGTTTGAGAATTGTCGCCCACACGTCTTCATTTTTACGTACGAACACCGGTTTATCGATACTGCCATAAGCAACAAATACCCCCATAGTCATGCCCAGCTTAGTTAATTCCTGACCTATTTTCGTTTGCATCTCAACCGATTGTTCACCAACGCGATTATCTTCCCAGGCCGTAAAGCCTTGATCGGCGGCAAAGTTAATTTGGTCGAGGTAGTCCTCGCCGCCTTTGTTTTTAAACATCCCAGGATGCGGTGCATATTTCAGCTTAAACGCGGGTTGCGTACCAACGAGTGGCAACGTCCCGAGTGGAGCTAATGAAGCGAGGCCTAAAGTGGCGCAACAATGTAAAAAAGTGCGACGTTGCATGTACTGGCTCCAGAGCGGTTAATAAATGACGTTCTTATCGCCGCATCCGGCATGCTCAAGCAGTGCCATGAGCGCAAAAACGAGGGGAAAAATGACGGCAAAAGAGCTAGGAAAATTTACTGAATTAACTGCGCATCCGCATCCGGTTTCCCTGTTTGCATTTCGCGCGGGGATATTTCGCGGCGTTGAATCCAATAATAATACCCGTCGACGGATCGTAGGCATGCTCGGCCTTGCCCTGGGTTATTGGGAGTGCTCCAAGCCCACCAATTGTTTCCTTTATTCACGCCGTTGACGACACCGGCGAGGTCTTGGTTGGGGGAATTTATGGTAGCTAACGCGGCGGGAATATCGTTATAGTGGATGGCGCGCACGTAATATTCTGCCTGATGGCGCTCTAATTCTTGCATCAGGGCAAGGCGGGCTTTTTCACAACGGTTTATTTCACTTTGTGTCAGGTTGAAATAAACACCGACAACGATGATCAACAGTAATGCGACCACATAACCGATAACTGTTAAATGACGTTTCATTAAATGTCTATGCCGCCTAAAAACTATTTAACCGTGAATGGAAGAGTGATATTGCCAGCTTTATTATCAGGTAATCCCGTGATAGCGGTTTTAATGTGATGTAACCCTGGCGCGAGACGACCGAGGTTGAGCACGATTAATGGACGAGCGACATCTTTGCTAGCGAATGTTGGACGTGATCCCGCCGTAACTGTGATGGCTACGGTCACGACACGTTCACTTATTTTCAGATCCGTAACTAAGGTGCCGCTTTCGATTTGGTCGAGAGGAAAACCGCTGAAATTTGGCAGGCGAATAAAGACCAGGACATCGTCAGTGGCTTGCAATATTGGTGTTTTCGCGACGACGGCAGTTGCCCACACCGGGATGGCTTGGTCGGAGCGTGTCCAGTTAATCGCAGCGATGTTGCTGACTGCTATGGCGGGTAGATCGGGTGGTTCGGTAATGGTTTGACGTACCTCATCATCAATGGGAAAATATTGATACGTTGGCCCAATGGTGGACGGCGTTACCGTCACGGTCGCGACGTTGGCTAAGGCAACTTTGCTCTTGTCACTCATCGTGACGGTCATGGCGCTGCTCAAAGCAGGGGGATCGGTTAATACCGCGCGTGCGATCAATTCATCCCAACGATTATGTAAATTCGCACTGGTGAGTGCATCATTTTTTGGGGAAATGGAAATATAACTGCGGCCGCGTGGTTCTTGCACCAACACCGTCATTGGTCGTGGTTGTTCGCCAGCCGGTAAATGATTGCGATAGGAAGCCACATTTCCGACAACCGTGGCGCTGATTTCACCCCCAGTGGTGGATAAAATCGATTGCTCAATACGTACGGCTGGTTCACCACTGCCGATCAGATATTCATGCAAGGGATATCGCTGTGCTGATGACCAGGTGCGAATGAGGCGTCCGTCAATCCAGGCATGTTCTTCGGCGCCGATATCGCCACGTGTGGGACCAAGTTTCCAGTTACCACGGACTTGCCCGTTTTGCAGCGTTGGGTTGCGCAAACCACTCCCGACTTTGGTGAGTGTTTGTTGTTCGGTGTGATAACGCCACACGCTGACGATCCGTTCATCGCTGCCACCAGATTCGCTCAATAATAATTCAGGTGCACCATCGCCATCGAGATCAGTTAAAGTGCATGGCCATTCATCACTAAAGCGATGAGGCGCTTGGGCGGTGCTTAATGGTTGGCGCACAATTTCCTGCCAATCCCCGGCGCGATGGACAAAACAGGCAAAAGCTAAAACTTCGCCGGATTTCGTGTTGACGCCAATGGCAATGCGCGCGCGACTTTTAAACAGATCGCCAATCATAACCGCACCTTGGTCGTAAATTTGCGCCTTCGCACGATCCGGAGGTGAGGTCATGATGCGTTCGCGAATTAAGTCATCGAGTGCATCGCCGGCGTAACTGAGCTGACCACTTAGCAAAACAGCAGCCAAGATCGGCAGGATGACCGCGCGCATAAAGCCTCCATGAGAACATACTTACTATGCAAGTATGATCCGCGTAGGGCAACGTCTGCTTTATTCCTGGGGGCCTAGAAACGATCTCGCGGTTTGGTATTGAGTTGGTATTGAGTTGGTATCGAGGACAACCGAAACGAAGGTTAAGGTGTAGCCACTGGATTATTGGCCGCCTGAAGCTGCTCTGGTGTGTGTAAATAGGTCTTGATAAATAACCCAATATTATCTTGTGACGCAATGCGTTGCTGATGCATCAGTATGGCATCGCGAAACCGACCGAGATCTAAGTAGGCTTGGTAATCATCGGGCACTTGAATGCCATTTGCCCGCAAGACACCGTGATTATACAGTTCGTTTTGTAATTTAATTTGCAGTTCTTGACCACCTGGGTGAAATTCAATGGTTTTTCCGTCCATTTTATAAATGTGTTTTTTCTGTGCCGCTTGCCACCACTCACCGCGTGAAATAGGCCCTTTGGTTATGCGGCCAAGAGCGACTTGGTGATTTTTTGTCATCAGCTCTATACGTCCCATCATGACGCGATTGATTTGCGCAGGACGAGAAAGTGTGAGCGGTAAATAGTGGTCGGTCCACGCCCGAGGAAGGAGAAAGAATAGGCGCATACCAGGGGCTTGGAAATACGATGCTTCCCAGGTCGCAAGCATGGCGTGGGCTTCATCTGCAAATAAGCCATCGGCGACCAAAGCTGTATGCATATCTTTTTTTAGCGCTGAGAGCGAAGTGGTCGAATAGGCATGTTCTGTAAATACGGAGGAAATATTATTTATCTGAGTTGTTGCTTGTCCGGCGATGCGACGAAAGGCGACGAGGTGGTTGGGGCGAATATCAACTAACCATAAATCAGGAATTGTAGTGACGGTTTGCAGGTGTGGCGCCGTTAATTTGCGTACGTTGACCGCGAGTTGGTCGTTTTCTTGGGAAACAATGAAAGGCGCATCTAATTGTCCTAAGCCACGATAAAATAAATATCGTTCATGTTCATTCCCGACGGTCAAACGCGCTGCTTCAATCTGCCATGGGGCGATCCAAACTGGGCTGGTGGTTTCGGGTCCATCGACCTGAGTTCCAGTTTTGATCGCTTGCCAGGTCAGCGAGCTTTTCGTATCTGCGGAAATGGGAGGAATTAATCGCTGTGATCGTAGGCTTACCGGCTCGTCATTAACGGTGGCATCTGCTAACGGATAAAATTGTGATAATATGCCACCCGTAAATGATACCGATAAGGTGAACGGGTCTAATTTGGCACCAGGTGGCACATGCACGTACACCACGGGGGTTTCTAAGCGCATGGTGATATTTGGGGCCAGACGCGGTGACACTTTAACAAATACCGGAGCTAAATCGCCATGTGGCCGGAGGAAGAACGGTAATAAATCATGAACAAAATGTGGCAGTGGCTCTTCATCCGTATTAATGCCGCCAATGGTGCGTCCATGTGGATCTTGCAGTGAGGTAAACGTTCCCCACTCATGAATAATGAGCGATTCGCTGCCATGCGTTAGTGAGGTTAGCAGAGTGAGGGTCAGTATGGTGCGTAGCATGGTCATCTCCGTCACGATCATGATAGAGCGGGTCAGATGAGTTGTGTCACGAGGGTGTAACGGCGGGAATTACGCTCAGTCGCC
>CANETI010000025.1 GCA_947440715.1 Planctomycetota bacterium
AACTCACCATGCCAAGCAACGAACTGACCCAAGTCATCATTTTCGGCGCATCGGGCGATCTCACCGCCCGCAAGTTGGTACCGGCACTATTTGCCGCCCACCGCGAACAATTTTTTCCTGGCCGCTTCCAATTGATTGGCGTTGCTCGCCGTCCGTGGGACGACGCCGGCTATCGCGAAGTCTTAGATAAAACTGCCGCCAAAACCAAAGACCACGACGAAGCGAAATGGAAGGATTTTTTAGGCCTCACCAGCTACGTACAGACGCATCTCGATACCAGCGACGACTACATCAATTTAAATAAACGCTTAGATCAGATCGCCGGTGGCCCAGCCAATCGCGTGTTCTATCTCGCCGTCAAACCGGATCTCTTCTTGCCCTCGGTCAGTAATTTACACGCCGCTGGCATGTTGGATCAATCGACTGGATTAAATCGTCGTTTAGTGGTCGAAAAACCATTCGGCACTGATTCTGCCAGCGCTAAACATTTAAATACCGAATTGCTTAAATTAATTGATGAGAACCAACTCTACCGCATCGATCATTACCTGGGCAAAGAAACCGTCCAAAATCTTTTAGTCTTCCGCTTCCGTAATGCGTTCTTTGAACCGCTATGGAATCAGAAATATATTGAATTAGTGCAAATTACCGTGGGTGAAACCGTCGGTATGGAAGGTGGCCGCGGCGGTTACTACGATACCTCGGGCGCTATCCGCGATATTTTACAGAACCATTTATTGCAGTTAGTTGCACTCGTGGCGATGGAACCACCTGCCACCCTCAAATCAAAATCCATTCGTGATGAAAAAGTAAAAGTATTGCATTGTCTGCGCCCGCCAACCGACATGCCCGATGTAGAAAATCATATTGTCCGTGGCCAATTCGCTGGCTATCGCCAAGAACAAGGCGTGAACCCTGCAAGCGAAACCGAAACGTATATTGCCTGCCGCACGTACATCGACAATTGGCGCTGGGGCGGCGTGCCGTTCTTGTTACGCACCGGCAAACACCTGCCCGCACGATATACTTCGATTACCGTTCAATTTCGCATGCCTCCAACCACCTTGTTTGGTAGCTATAATGAATGTCACTTACGACCAAATCGCATTACCTTACGCATTCAACCCGATGACGGAATCTCCTTAGATTTCGACGTCAAAGAACCAGGTTCGGGATTAGTTATCCGCCCAGCAAAGCTAAATTTTGATTACAACGATTACTTCCAACATAAACCAAGCCCGGAAGCGTATCAGCGCTTACTGCAAGACGTCGTGGTTGGCGATCAATCGCTATTCATCCGCTCAGACGAAGTCGAAGAAAGCTGGCGCTGGGCTGACAGCCTACGCGCCGCCATGCAGCAAACGCCCGTGCATACCTACGCGAAAAATACCTGGGGACCAACCGCCTCAGATAATCTTTTCGGCGAATGCGAAGGACGCTGGACAACCGGTTGAGCTAGGTTCCGTAAAAAAGACATTCCGCCATAAGTCGATTGGATAAGCCCTTACTTCAATTTCCACTGCCCTAATTGCAACATTATGGCATAAACGACGGTTATTCGTGCTTAACGTTGCGTCTGCCAAGGGGCCATTCTTTTTTGCATTATTTAGGTAATCCCCGCCTGTCATAATGCTTATGGCGCATAAAAATCGAACTCTCCTGACACCTTCCATTTATCAAAGTACCTGTCCGGTAGTCTCAAGTCTTTGATATTACATCTGATAAGATGATCGTTTTCCAGTGGATTATTGTTGTTCTATTAAATAAATCAAAAATCGCGCCTTATTTCTCGGACTTTAGCGAAATAGAATAGCTAAATGATCCGTTTGTGGTATACTGACAAACATCTTCTTCAGGATATCCACACATGTTAAGTTTCAGCGTATCAACATATTTTCACCGACTACGCTCTGCCTTCACCATCCTGGAAGTCATGGTGGCAACACTCATTTTGGCGATCGGAATTTCTGCAGCCCTCGATGCCATCTACAATAACAACAGTTTACGCCGAAGTTTAGATGAAAATACCATGGTTGATCTGGTACTACGGCAGATGACTGCGCGGCTTAAAACCACCAACATTACCGAGCTCGGACATGTCTATCAAAACTCAGATGGTTCAGCACAAGCGTGGACACTCCACTTGCGCGCAACGGCATCGACTAATGTGCCGGCAGCGTCGACCAGCGCATCGGCGCTAGCTCAACCATATTCATCTCCGGCTAGCTACATCGGTCCCTATCAACCGTTGACCCAACAGGATTTAATTGCCGCAGGCATACTTCGCGAAATGGTCGCGATTGATAACCTGACCTTATATGTTGAATATTATAATCTGAGTACCATTACGGGTTTACAAAATATCAGCGGTGCGCTCGTGCCAGTCGAAAATGGCCTTATTCAACGTTATAATCAGTTACAAGATGCTAATCCAACGGGTGTTCCGCGACAAATTTGGCAAAGTTTAGTTGGCGATCCCACAACATCACCGCCTACCGATAGCGAAGTTGATGCGATCATCATGCCTGCGACCTTTTCTTTAACAAATATTGATCAACCAGGAACGCCAGAACAAATTCGTGGCGCTTTTAATCATGGTTTCGTTATACGCATCTTAGCGTCGTGGCGACCCAGCGAAATTTTAAATCCGAATTCTACCTATCTTCGTTGGCGCGAAACCGTCCTAGTAAAGAGGAATTGAGTATGAATCATTCTTCTTTTTCATCACAAGGTCATACGGCACCACCAACCGCAACGAATGAAGCTCGCATGCGTTGTTCTGGTTATACTCTGCTCGAAGTCATTATCGCATCGGCACTCATGTTTTCCTTGGTCGCATCGCTCTTATCTGCTTGGGCAGCGACCATGGATTTTTCATTTATGGTAAATGAAAACCTTAAGCGAATGGAAGCGGTTGATAACGTTCGCATGAATATACAGGCCGACTTTGACCAAAGTGCACAATTTGTGCAATATGATAGCACGGTTATGGTCGCAGCCATTAACGCGACGACCAATGAAAATGTAACGCTCTATCCATCTATTCTACAAAGCGGTCGCGAAGTTCAATTTGTTCGCTTTCGCACCTCTCTTACCGCAGCAACTAACCCGTTTAATCAAAGTCAGAATATGGAGAATTTAATCGGAACAAACGGGCAGGCTCTCAGCCAATATGCATTAGCTCCTGTTTCTCCTTATTTCATTATTAACCCCAACGGTGGGCTACCAGGTTACTGGAATCTATCTCCCGTTTGGGATAGTGATCGCACACAATTAACCTTTAACGAGAACGCTGACCCAGTAAACCTGCGCATTTATCGCTACATATTAATACCCTACAGTAATGTAGTTCCCGCCACCATCGCTGTCGGCCTTACCTACAGTATATCAGACTATCCATCTTATCCCGAAGCCGGACCAACGCTTCTTCGCGGGATGTTGATCCGACAATATCGCAACGCTGCCGCGACTACGTGGCAAACCATAGGAATACCGTTATCTGATGCGGTTGTCTTTGACACCATAAACGATGAAAACAGCACCACACTGCCCTGTTTCATTTTTGCATCGGCATTTGATGGCATCGCTCGCACAGGAACGGAGAGCATCGGCGACAACGAAGTTCGAATGAAATTATCCCTCGCTATGCAGACTCAAAAAATAACTGCTCCCGTTTTAATCGATTTTCGTTTTTCCTTCCCCTTTCGCCGCATTGATTTTGGCGAATAAACAACAGGAGGCCTATCATGTTCCTTCGCAATTATACCCGCTACGGCAACGCGCTATTCCTAGCGACCATTATTCTCGCGCTGGTGGCAACTGGCATGATGTCACTTACCGATCAGCTCATGGGTCGCCAGAAGATGATCAACGTGACGCAGCAAAATACCGGCGCGCAAGATGCAGCCGATAGTATTGCCGAAACTATTAGTGACCGCATTAAAGAAAATGCGTCGCTGCTGATGACTGATTTGAATACCTCACAAAATCCGCTCGGTAATTGGCTAACTCGTGGTTATGTTGCGAATGTCTCTGATGTTGGCTCCGTGAAGGGACTGTGGGTCAATGATTGTTTGGTCTATTGGCGTTTAGAGCCGGTCGCTGGTTATGACCGCACCATTACCGACACCAATGGTAATGGTAGCCTAGATGATACGGATGTCAGTGCCCAGAACGGCAATAAATATCTTATTAATCAATCACTGGATGTGACCGCTAATTCAACCCTCCCCAATCGAGCTGTTGGTACAGCAAACGAAAACCCTGGCTTACTTTTCTTTGAATTAACCGTTGATGCATTCGCTATGCCAGGGCAAAGTAATATGGATGCAAACCCATTGGCTGTCGCCGGTAGTTTATCGTCTGCGATTGCCAGTGAACGCTCAACGCTCCATGCTCAAACGAAAAGGCGTGTCTTAGTTAAAAATGCCAGCCTATTTCGCTATGTTATCTTTTACAACGCCTCCGGCGCGAGCGGCGACTTAGAATTATACCAAGCACCAAATATTTCCGTCGTTGGCGCAGTACATACGAATGGATCGGCCTATCTCGGCTTTAACGTCGGGGTCGGTGTTTTCGGTTCAAGTCCAGCTGTCGTCGATCCCAATCCCTACGATCCTATTCCGGGCCTGAAACCAATCGCCTTTACTGCCGTGAATGGAATCTTTTCCATGCGCAAGAACGAAAATTATCTCGCTGGATTACTAGATCCCATGGCCATTTCTCGTTCGGATCCAGTGAACGAAACATCGACAAAACGCCCAGGACTCAATCCACCATATTTGAATTCTATTGCGCTCACCTACACCACGAAAACCGTTGGCGGATTCTCGCTACAAGTACCCGGCGTATTAGGCTCCTTGCAAAATCCTTTGAGTGTTGCTCGTGATTCGCGCCAAAACGCCGGTGGCACACCATTAAATGGATATGACTCGCGCTTGGTTCGCGATGCCCCAAATCGGCAGATGAAAAAGATTGATATCACCAGCAGATTAAAAATGTCGGGATATCGTCCGCTTGAACCATTTACGCTCGTGGGACCCGGAGTTCCCATTAAGGGCCTCCCTGGCAGTTATTCGCTGGTGACAGGTGCAAATACCACCGCCTATGCCATGGATATGATGCTGTTTCAGACTTCGCCAACAGAACAGAATATTCTAGCGGACCAATTAACATCTTACACGAGTGATATTCCTGTCACATTGGCTACACTACCAGCGCCCAACACCGCATTAGTTAGCGCCTTCAATACGACCACGTTACCTCTTCCTGGAGCATCACTTAACCCTGATGTTATTAGCCGTACGGCTAATATGACTATTAGTAACAGTGACATTTTTAGCCATATCGCCACCTATATTCAAACCAATCCGCCGACAAACTCTCCGGTTTTAAATAACTATATTCGCAATCCGCTGGGACTCAATTCCATCGTCAGTCCTGGCGTTGGATTAGTGATACTAGAGCGTGGGAAACAAGCTGTCATAACTTCTTGGCCTTCAGGCAGACTGGGGCAGGTATCTTGGGATCCACCATCAATTTATAGTACGAACGATGCCAATACGGGCCTCGGCGTGCCCTATTACGACACTGATGGAAATGGTATTATTGATCGCATGCCTGAGTATTTATCTGATTACTGCCAATGGTTACGAACTAACTACGTGGTTTATTTCGGATTAAATTCTGCCGGGCAATTAGTTGATATTTCAGATCAATTTTTTAGCGTTCCCGCTGGCGCGGCAAGTCTTGATGATTTATTAGCATATGAAGGTGTTTTTAAGGATCGACGTGAATCTCGCTGGCGCCAATCCAACGTGAACCAATTCACGGCCGTTGGCGCTGCCAATTATGATGATATTCGCGTTAATGCGCTAACCCTCAATATGGCCGCCATTTGTACTTTTATTCGCACCACTCCTCTTAATCGACTTGATCCAACAACGGCGAGTGTATCGCCTGCAAGTTCTCGCTTTAACGGCACCATTTATGCCGCACGTACACCACGTTATTCGTTCCCAGGCACACCAGGAGCCGCAAATAAAGGTTTCCAAGGTACATCCACAGCCAATCAAGCCCTGATGCAAACTTATCGCCAATATGGCGAATTTCACCCACTCGCCCCCCATGGATTTAACCCTTTGCTAGGCGGTCTCAATGCACAAATGCAACGTACGTCGCTTCCCATTGTGGCACAGGATACTATCGCAACGGGTGGCGCACTCCGTTATCCGGTAGTGGGAGATGCGGGCTTAGCGACCATCAATGGTTTTGCTGGACACACCAATGTAATCTTTGGTAGCAATGCACAAACATGGTCTTCTTATCCTTTTTTAAAGCGTGTCCGTATTGCGAATGCCAGTGCCATTAATTGGGGAGGTGTGCGTGCCAACGGACGTGCGATTGGCCTCACCATCTACACTCCAAATGTTTGTTATCTCTGGGGCAGCTTTAACGTACAGCAGGACAGCACCAGTAATTTCCCAGCTTGCGCGTTATATTGCGATGGAATTGTCGCGCTTTCTGCCGCATGGAATGACGCCGCTGTCAATGCACTCACAGGCACAGGTCGACCGATATACACGACAGCAAGTTCTACCGTACATCGCCTGTGTTTAGTTATTCACAATACCCCAACCGACCTCGGCAATATTAACGTGGCTGATATTTGGCAACCTGGTGGCAGTGGTGGCATGCATAATGTGGTAAAATTCTTAGAACGCTGGAGCGGAATCGACTGGGCATTTATCGGCAGCCTCGTTGTACTGGACCGCGCAAGATACACCCGTGGCTATCTTGGAAATCAAGATGTCTACGAACCACCGGTGCGAACCTATCTTTTCAATGATGACTTATTCCGTGAACTTCCGCCATTTCCTGATATCATTAACGATGTTTTCATTTGGTGAACACCATGACTAGAATAAAAACGCTGTGGTTTTATGGGCAAAAAAATCCGGTGCTATCCCTCGCCTGTTTATCACTGGTGATGAGTGCCGGATTCGCAGCAGAATCCATCACTGCCACCAATAAGCCACCAGCGACAACCGAAACCCAGTCGGCAATTGACGCACTCGTAAGCGATTCACTTTCTGGTAACATAAGTGCCATTGCGTCGCTTCGTATCGCTGCATTAAAACTCGACGACACCAAGTCGATGGCAATCCTTGAACAAGTGAGAAAAAGCGCGGCAAAACGCAATAGCGCTGTTGCCGCCTGTTTCATCCAGCATCCAGAAGCCTGGGTGCAACGCACCGCAATAAACATTATTGAAAAATTAGGCATTGATGACAAGGATACGTTGAATCTATTAATTCTCAGTGTCGAAAAGGCTCCGCCGTTGGTTGCCCAAGCCGCCGCGACTGCATTAGGAAACATTCGTGATCCGCGTTCCTGGTCGCCGCTCATCGATAAATTATCGCTACAAAATCCCCCCGTTATTCGCCTAGCGCACGAAAGCCTACGCCAACAAACCAATCAAAAATTCCCCGCAGAGTACGACGTCTGGAATCACTGGTATCAAGGACGAAAGACCGACGAAGAAGCACAATTTGTTCGCTTTCAACGACTACTTACGGAATCAACTGGGAATAATATTACTGGCATTGATGGGCTCGCTTCCCTGGTTCTTTTACGTGACCAAGCAACCTCCGTTTTAATCACCCTTGCTGATCATCCAAATCAATCGGTTCGCGACCATGTTGAACGGTATTTGCGCCAATGGACAGGCACTCTTGGCAACGAATCCATCGCCGTTGCCGTTACACGAGCACAGACGCGCGCCATCGCACCGCCTCCTCCACAACCAGTCGAGTCCATCGCAGCATCTCAAATCGCCATGCTTAATCTCCCTACGAGTCAGCCAACAAATGGTTTCTTTGACACAACGTATGGCATTTTACTTATCGTGACCCTGTGCTGCGCTGCATTAGCCGTCTTGCTCTGGTTCCTGCGAACACCAGTTGGACAGGTTGTGCAAGGAGCGACACAGAGCTTTACCCGCAAGATGGGACGGTCTCGCGTCGTCGTCATGTTTTCCAATGGCACCAAACGTTTCGTAAATTCTATGCCGAGCCCGATTAAAGCGGTGACCAAACGCTTTGCCGCACCAGCCAAAATCATGGTGCAAAAATTAGCCGATGAGACCAAACGAACGTTAAAACCTTCTCCCAAGTCCAAATAACCATCAGATCGTGCAACATCCGTTTCGTGTATGGCCATCCATACCAAAGCGCATTTGACCAAGACGGCTATTACGACACGGTGCTTTCCCGCAAGGGAGCGCGTCATGTCTGAAGTGTTAAGAAAGAAAATGCAAACCGCCACGCTGGTTGAAAAAACCGTTTTAGGCGGCGGGCGTTTAGGCGTGTTCAAATTAAAACCCGATAGTGGTGAGCGTTGGTGGTATCAAGCTGGTCAGTACACCACCTTAGCATTGGACACCGCGAATCACGGATTCGTGCCGCGTGCGTATTCCATCGCCGGTAGTCCACTGGATGACGGCATTATCGAATTTTACATCGCTCTGGTCGACAATGGTCAACTAACACCCACGATCTTCGCACAAGAAGTCGGCGCTAAATTTTATTATTTATCCCCCAAGGGTAAATTTACCGTCGCCAAGGCGAATAAGAAAACCTTAGTCATGGTGTCGACCGGTACCGGTTTAGCGCCGTTCGTGGCGCAAATTCGCACCATGTGGAAATCGCACCATGCGGGCGTTCCCTGTCCTTATCGTGTGGTGTTATTTTACGGTGCGAGCTATAGCGATGAGTTTGGCTATCGTGATGAACTCACGTCGTATGCTGCGGCGAAAAAAGATGGTTTCGACTTCACCTTTATTTGCACTTCATCGCGACCTGATGCCACGCGCGGTTGGAATTCATCGATCGCCAAAGGTCGCGTCAATGAAGTCGTGCGCCACGTTTTCGACTGGGGTATTCCAGAAGGTCGCACCGTCGCCATGCCCGAAGGTGTCGACGCCGCTGAATTAAAAGCCAAAGTATTCGCTAACGGCGCCGAGGACATTGCCTTCCTCGCCTGCGGTAATCCCGGCATGATCGAAGATATTAAAGAGCCGATTGCCCATGCTGGAATTAACACGTACTTGGTTGAAGAATTTTGGAAGGCGTAATTTGGAATGTCCGACTTAATATGTCCGATGTCCGACATTTACCGCTTACCAGCTTCGAGCTCTTTAATCATCGCCTGAATCGAGACATCGGCCGGCAATAATTCACCCAGTTGGCGAGCCAACGGCAACGCCTCTGCACCACGTCCAGCTTCACGCAGGAAATTAACGCAGCTACTTAAGAGATCGAGGTCGGTGGGATGGCGCTTGAGCGCTTCCTGTAATTGCTTGATCGAGGCCGGAGGATCACCGAGATCATGCGTCGCCATGGCTAAAACCAACGCATAGCGCGCGTCAGCAGGATCCAGTCGCACGGCTTCTGCGAATTCCACCAAGGCTAATTGATATTGTTTAGCGCGCACCAATGACAGACCGAGCGCATGATGAGCGGCAGCATTATTCGGATCCTGTTTGACCACCGTGCGCAATAACGTTTGGGCTGATACTTCGTCGCCACGTTGTCTGGCCAAATCTGCTAAATTCATTCGTGCCGGTTGATAGGTCGGCTCACGTGTGAGCGCTTCATTAAAAGCACTATCCGCGCCATTGGGATCACCAGCGGCTAAGCGTAAATTACCGAGATCGAGCAATGCTTCGGCTTGATCGCCATTAGACACAGCGGCAGCAACCGCTTCAGCCCACACTTTTTTCCACTGCACCTGCTCTGATTCTGGTAAATTACGCGCATTTGCACCAAGCTGACGAATGGCTGCGATACGCACCGAACGCACGTCATCACGCAATAATGCTGGGGCCAACTTTAATTGTTGATCTCCTGGTAAATCACCCAGATGTTCAGCCGCACCTAAACGCACCAAGGGATTAGGGTCGGTTACAGCGATCTGCACATCGGCAGTGGTCGCACCACTTTGTCGTGAAATTAAACTCGCAACTGATCCACGCACCATGGGACTGCTCTTCGCATCAGCGAGCACTGCCTTCAGCTTGGCTAAAGCACCGACCGAACGTGCGCGACCAGCCGCCATCGCCTCAACTTCAGGAATGGGCTTCGGTTCACCCCACCAATTTTTCCAAGCATTTGCTGCCCAGACATTGTCCTTCGCTTTATCGGTCTTTTGATGGCATTTACTGCACGCATCTGGGGCACCAATGGCTTTTGCTAAATCTGGACGAGGAATTTTAATGCTATGATCACGGCGATCATGGACGGTCATATAATTATTATGCGGCATGTGGCATTCGACACAGCTGGCGCCTTTACTGCCCATTTGGTGATGATGATGTTCAGGGGTATCAAAGCGCGTTGTTTGGTGGCAACGAGCACACAAATCATTACCGTTCGCCCGTAATTTTGCCGAATGTGGTTCATGACAATCGCTACATGTCACACCTGCCTGATGCATGCGGCTCTGCACAAACGAACCGTATTCAAACACTTCATCATCAATTTGACCGTCAGCGTGGTACAAACCATTTTCCAATAAGCTGGGCGAATAATGCTGCATAAATGACATGCCAGGTTCGTATTTAACCCCCAATGACGAACGTCTTGCATGGCAAGGCGCGCAAGAATCCATTTCTTTTTCGTGGCGTGGTTTGGTCGCACTTTTGGCAATTCCAGTCTTGGAATCAATAACCCAGTCATCAAGGCGAGCACCGCGTAAAATAACCGCTAGTCCTTTATCCGTAGTTGCTGCTGGCATGCCATTGGTTGCCCAGGCGACGTGGCGCGAACCTGCTCCATGACAGGCTTCGCACGACACATCCAGATCACTAAACGTGGTGCGATAGGTATTAGTCGTACGATCATATCCGCGATCCAAATTGGTCGAATGACATTCGGCACACGTGCGATTCCAGGTGTAAAAACCACCCGTCCAATGCAAGGCATGGCCAACCGGGGTTTCGCGATCAGCGAGCAAGTCGAACCAGCGCTGACCGCCCTGTTCTTTCGGACGCGCATCCCAGGCAATTGGCAAAGCTTGTTTACGGCCATCCTTATAATCGAGTAAATATTGTTGCAGTGGATAGACGCCAAACGTGTAAGCGACTTTATGTTCGCCAACATGCCCATCTGCACCAATGGCGCGTACCGACCAACCTTGATCATTTTTATGGAATGAGGTCTCAACGCCCTGCGCTTTAATGGTCGCGTCAGCAAAATTACCAAGCATGCTTGCCTTGCTCGGTAGCTCCATCGCGCGGTCGTGATGCGATTGATGCCAGAGCGCCGTCTGCGCAGCATGACAAGTAGCGCACGCCGCGCCGCCAACGAAGGTCGCCTTGGTTTGGTTATCCCACGCTGGTAACGTCACTGATGGCGGCTTACTCGACGACGAGCCCCCTGAACGTGTGAAGTAAAAAAGGCCAATCACACCGATCAGCAACGCCGCACAGATAATCCAGGTCCGCATGGGGCGAAACCCTATTCCGTGATGGAACGGGGACAATGCGGGGAATCACTGCAAAGCACCAGGTCGGTTCTCATTCAACGATGCTGACAACACCCGTGGCTAAATCGTACACCGCTGCAACCACGACCAGTTTGCCAGCAGCAACGGCTGCACGTAGGGTTGGGCTTTCGTCGACCATGGCCGTCGCTTGGTTTTTTGCATTGAGCTTCACCGCATCAGCCATCACCACCTCCTTGCTCAAACCTTTTGCCAATGCCGCAACCACCCACGGGCGTAGACTCGCCATTTCATTTTGCAGCGCCGATAAGTTCCCAGGCAGCGCTTCATCGGTCCCGCCGACGGCACCGACGGCACCACAGGCACTGTGGCCCAACACCATAATTACCGAGACACCCAAATGCCCGATGGCGTATTCCATACTACCTTCGCCAACGGGCTCTGAAATATTCCCCGCATTGCGCACCACAAACAAATCACCCATATGTTGATCGAATAATAATTCCGGCGATAAACGACTATCAGCACAGGTCAACACACACGCAAAAGGATGTTGTCCTAACGCGGTTTTCGCACGCACGGCCACATCGTAACCGGTATTAGTACTGACATCTCGTTTCCCCGCCACGAAGCGGGCATTGCCCACCGCCAAACGATTGAGGGCATCAGCAGAAGAAACCGCTGGCGCATGATGATCAGCAGCCGCAAGCGCGGCAACGCACAGGAATAAAAGGAACGTGCGCATACGCATAAACTCCGTGGTGTGGGTAAAAGTACCCCACAATTTTTTGGCGCGCCAGCAGCAAGTTTAAGGCCAAGTATTCCTAAGATAACAGCAAACGCCGCATTTATTGCGATTATTGACAGCGCGTTTACCATGGAACCTAAAGTCGCGCCATTAAGCTGACACTGACACTGGCATTGCCAGCGCATGCAC
>CANETI010000026.1 GCA_947440715.1 Planctomycetota bacterium
CGCGACCGCATCATGCTCGTTATGGGTGACCTGCAGGGCGATGGGCCAGGGGCCGCGCTGATGGTATCCCAGGCCATGCGCACGATGCGTCGTTTGGCTTCCATGCGCGCTGACTTACTTGATTTCTTTGCCCATCTCAACGATGAATTACGGGTCGATTTAGTACACGGTTGTTCCATTGGCCTATTTGCCGGCGTGCTGAATCTGCCATTTAATAGTTTAACTTGTTTGAGTGTTGGCTTTCACCCAGCGGTGTTGCTCAATCCGCAACGTGATCAAGTATTGCAGCAAATCCACACGCAAGGAGAACGACTGGGCGTCACCAATGGACAACAATTCCGCAATAGTTTGCGGCCCATTTCCATTCAATTACAAATCGGTGATATTATTGCGTTCTTCACCGATGGCGTGGCTCAAGCCTTCAATCCACGCGATATTAATGCCGGTCGATTAAGTGTCATGGGGGGATTCGCCAGCCATCAAGAACTCCCCTGCGGCATGATGGTTGCGAAAGTGCTGGAAGAAGCAAAAGCTCGTTTATCTGGCCCACCAACCGAAGATCTGTCAGCCCTAGCCATTCGCGTCAAACACCCAGATGAATCCGGCAGCGGCCTAACCACCGTACAAGCACCGGTCGCGCGTCCGATTAATGATCCCAATAAACGACGGTAAAACGTTACCCGAAATAAATCACCACGCGACGGTCGCGGCTAAGCGAAAACCGGCAGAGGCATTCGCTTCTTGATAGACTCCTGTCTCTGTCCCATTACTGACAACCGCGTCATTAAATGGTTTCCATATATCATAAACTAAACTGACGCCGTAACGCGCGGTACGCTCTCCCTGAGGCAACGCCCCCCAGTGGCAGCGTAAACCGAGACCGCCCTGCACCACGCCGCGTATCGCGCTATCGGTTGGGTAACGCGCATTGATACTGGTAAGCTCAACTCGTTCTTCGCGCACGCCACAACCGAGATACGCGAACGGGGTTAACATAAATCCATCACTTGGTGGAAAGGCGGAAACATCTACCCCTAATAACGGTTGACGCACAACGACGTTATTTCCGCTCCAATTCACCCCTGGATATTGTCCAAAACGATAATCGATCATTAAAGCGGCGTGACTATGCGTCATTTCATCAAGCCAGGTTGGACGCCAACGATATTGTAGGCCGATCGAGTAACCTTCGTACAAGCCTATAATACCTTCAACCTCGGCAATTTGCGGCTTTTGAATACCCGAACCACGATGCCACATCAAACCAAGGCGTCCCTGCGTGGCTTTTCTGCTGAGGTCGGTACTTCCCTCAAAATAAATTGCGCCCGCACTCATTCCTAATAATAAAAAGCTACCATTTTCATATTCGGCAACTTCCGCCGCTGTTTTTGATAACGTGTCACCGGTATTATATTGCTGTCTTAATCCAACCCAAAATGCCGCGTCGCGCCCACTCGCCGCGAGATGCACGGTCAGCGCGGTATTTAATTCACCACTCGTACTTCCTAACGCTGCACCACTAACAAATAAACCTAGACGTTGATCAAAGGTGGGAAACGTTGGGAGCGCTGGGCGCCATGCCCAACCTGCGTTAATATATCCAACGCCTGCCGAATCATTTTCTTCATACGGCGCGTTAACCAGTTTATAACCCCACATTTCATGCCACTTATTTTGCCCTGATTCACCGCCAAAATCTCCGGCAAAACGTGCGCCTGCTCCAGCCGCGATCCAGGTTTCTGGTACGCTTGGTACTTCATAGCGGTAACCCAACGTCGCTGTCAGTTCATCGCTGCGCGTTTCGCTGCCTGGAACCTTCAAATAGGTCAACATACTATAATCAACGGCGACCACCCATTGTGGTCCCACCCGCACACCACCATTAAAACTATTGGTACGATAGTCGTCGGTGGTTCCGCCCAACTCGCCGCCGAAAGAATCATTACTCCACACCAACCAAGCACCTGGAAGTTCGCCGGGCCGTGGTGATTCAGGAACCCCGGCCACTCCCCCAAATACGGGTGCACTTGCACCAATGAAGAGTGCAAGTGCAGAGACGATGCCAGTTACGTAAAGGCGTCGAGGCATGAAGACCCATCAGCGACAAAGATTGCACCGCGGGCACGAACGAATTGGCGGGATCCAAACAGACCAAAACCGTTGGTCTAATATTGGTTTTTCCTCTACGCCAGTTGCTTGCAATTGCAGGCTGTGGCGTCCACCAAGTTGGTTCGCTTCGCGGGCCTCGTGCCCGTGACGGCTGAGGTAAACCTACCTCATATTTCCGCTAATCGGCAAGTGAATTATTCACTTTGTAAAACCTCTTTTGGCAGCCAATCCAGTGATGAAAAAGCTTGTATAACACTTTCGAAACAACGCTTTACATGGTTGACCCTTTGGATGCTCAGACCACACTCCGCCCACTGTTAGGGGCAGCGATATGACCACGCCGGCACCGGATCAACAACCGACACGAGCTACGGTGCCCAATCAATCAGATGGCAGTAAAAATTCCCACCACGAATCTGCAACGTCAGCAACCGTGCCATCGCGCAGTAACCACCCTGCCGTATCTGCGACCCAACCAACCATTCCCATCCACAACCCCAGTGGCGACAGCGCCACTGCAGCAACTCATTTAAATGTGAAAGCCACGATCGTTGCGCCACCAGCCGCAAGCGGTTCACATAACGGCGAAGTCTGGGGTGATTTTGAAATAGGGAAATTACTCGGACGTGGCGGCATGGGGGCCGTTTATCAAGGTCGTCAAATTAGTTTAGATCGTCCGGTTGCGGTTAAATTATTATCTGAACACCTCACCCACAGCGATGACTTCAGAAAACGTTTTTTATTAGAGGCCCGCGCCGCCGCTCGCATTAATTCTCCTCACGTGGTCCAAGTCTATTTTGCTGGCAGCCACCTCACCGCACAAAAAGGTGAAACTCATTTCTTTGCCATGGAATATGTCGAAGGCACCGACCTGTCGCGTAAACTTAAAGATGGTTATCGTCCTACTCCTGACGAATGCTTAGGGCTCGTCCTGCAAGCAACGCGCAGTTTAGTCGCGTTAGCCGATCACAATATTGTACATCGCGATATTAAACCGGCAAATTTCATGCTAACGAATCGTGGACAACTAAAGCTGATGGACTTTGGTTTGGTTAAATTTGCCAGCGAAGCTCATGGTTTGACGCAAACTGGAACCGTCATGGGTACGGTTAATTATTTTAGCCCCGAACAAGGCCGTGGGGAAGTTTGTGACCAACGGACCGATATTTACGCTTTAGGCGTGATGTTTTATGAAATGCTCACCGCTCGTTTACCGTTTACCGGTGGTGATGCGACGTCGGTTATTTATCAACACATTCACACTGAGCCCAAGCCGCCGCGCATCCATAATCCAGCTGTAACTGAACCGTATCAATCCATCGTGCTGAAGTGTTTAGCAAAGGATCCAGATGATCGTTATAAAACGGCAATGGAATTATTGGCTGATTTAGAGCGCATCCAACGCGGCGAACAACCGCTTGCGGTGCTCGCGACAAAAAAAGCTGCACGGATCGCAACTGCTACCAGTCCATCCCCACAACGACTGACCGTAGCTGCTGCCGTGGTTGTGGCTGCCGTTATTCTCGGGTTAGCTATTTTCCTGAGACCTGTGACACCAGTCTCCATAACAACGATCAGTGACACTCACGTAAAAGATGCTGTCAGTACTCCTGTGGTGCCGGTTGTCGCCGTTAATAATGCGCCTGTGTCTGCATCTGCACTTCCCCAACCAATTGCCGTTATCGCTACTCCGATTATTACTGCGGTGCCAACAGCCAAGCCAGCGGTGACCGTGGTTGAAACTAAACCGGAAATTATAGTTCAAGCAGCCGCCGTTGAAAAAACGCCGCCCACGGCACCGATTCCCGCCCCTGAACTTACACCTGAAAAACCAGTCGTCATTGCACCGGTCATCGTACCGGTCCCAATACCTCCTGTCGCTCCACCGAAACCACCAGAACCAATTCCCGTTCCTACGCCTGCGCCAATTATAACGAAAGTAACCCCACCGCCAGCACCGGTTACCAAGCCCGCATTGCCACCATTGCCTGTCACTAAACCAGCGGTGCCAATTGGCTTTAGTGCACCGGTGCAAACCACCGTCGCCGTTCAGATTCCAGCCAAAGATGCGATATTGACCGGTACAACCTTTCTGTGGTGGCTCACCGGACCACCTGGACACACCGGACGTTTAGCTGCGCGCTCGACCACCATACCGACTAATCACTGGACCGCGCCCGCTCTGCCTGGAAACGTCACCTTACATGTCGCTGCAGTTGGAAATCCTCGTGTCGTCGATATTCCACTCAAAGCCATCGCTGCACCGCTTTCGGCAACCACCACCTTAGAACTTTTTGCACGTGCGTCTTTTACCGACGAACGACGCACACAACATTTGCAACGTGACACTGATGGTTCGTGGTGGTCTGTAGATGTCCAAGAAGCAGCCATTAATCGCATGTCTGATTCTTGGTTATTAAGCAGCCGAGCCGTTCTCAATCCCAAGCCACCGCGTCCACTCGCCTTGGCCTTGCAGGCGAAACAGGTAGCGGTCTTAGACAGCGACCAACCAGCATTATTAATTTATAATCGTGATGGTACCGCACATCGGACCATTACGGGATTACAACGACCAAGCGACATGATAAATGGACCTGGCCAACAATATTACGTAGCAGATCAAAAGGCCGGTGGGATTCTCGTCTTTAATAATGACGGTGTACGTACCGGCCTATGGGCACGCAATAGCACTGGGGTAACCGGTTTCGTTCAGCTCACTAAACTAGCAAGTAACGGAACCTTGGTCTATGCGCTTGATGTCGGTGCTAAAAATATCACCGTTTTTGATCAAGGCCAAGTCGTCGCCACCTGGGCGCTGGAGGCTCAAGACCGCCCAGTTGCAATCACCGAACGTGGCGGATTTGTGTATGTCCTTTTATACGACGGCATGGTACGTGTACTTGACGCCAAAGGACAAATGGCACACGTGATTCCTTCTGCCACCATCAAATTTCCCGAAGAAGAACTTGGACCAGCAGGCGGCATCGCGGTCGATGTCACGGGTGAAATCTACATTACCTTTCCTGACCGCGAAATGATGGTTCGCCACGCTGGCGGCGGCAATATGGCGCTGCGCCATGCGCGTACCTGGACGTGGCGCGCTTATGCTGCCGACGCTACCGGGAATCTTTTTGTGATTGATAGCGATCATCGCCGCGTGGTGGTATTGGACGCTGAGGGCTGGCGCTCGCGCACGGTTGGCGCACCCGTTGGCAAAGGCGGCACTCTAGACACACCAATTATGTTAGCTGCACATCCCAACGGCTCCGCGCTAGCCGTTTACGACGAAGACACGCTAAAAATTACGCGCTATGATTTAACCAATGACACGCATTTAGTATTTGGCAGCAAGGGCTCTGCCAATGGTCAGTTCGATACACCTTCCGCAATCGCAATGGATGCCCAGGGACGAACCTTTGTGCTCGACACCGCCCTCCATCGCGTGGCCGCATTTGCCGCTGACGGTAAATTCATCATGAATATTGGGCGATATGAACGCGGCGATGCTCCTGATCTGTTACGCGTACCACGCATGATGTGCGTGAGCCCTGATGGCACCCAGATATTTGTCTACGAAGAAGAATCACAAATGATTAAGCACTACTCCGTTGATTACGCGACGAACCAAGTTCGTCATATGCGTAATTTGGGTGGACCAGGGATGTTGCCCGGACAATTTGCGCGCGTCACCGGCATGGGCTGTGACTTTCGTGGTCGATTATATGTGCTCGATTATAAACGTGCTGATCTACAAATTTTTGACTCGACAAATATTACTTCGAACACACCCGTTACCGTAATCAAAGCAACCGACTTTAATATCCGCCGCATGTTATATTTGGCCCTCAATCCCGATGGCCTGCCGTTTATTGTGGGCAGCGATCAAATGACCGGCCTACGTTGGAAACCGTAATTATTCATGCCTGAAGTAAATTTTCATACCGTTTTTCCGGTATCCCCTGAAACGGCCTTTTCCTGGCATGCGCGTCCAGGTGCCTTACAGCGATTATTGCCGCCGTGGACACGTATAACCATTTTGGAGCAGACACCAGCTCCTGGTGCGTCTAGCATAATTAATGATGGCGGACGCATTGCCTTTCGTATCGCTGGAGTGCCATGGACCTGGAAAGCGCTGCATCGTGATTATCACCAAAACCAGTCATTTACTGACATTCAAACTAGTGGGCCATTTAAATCTTGGACCCATGTCCATGGATTTACGCCACAAGATAATAATTCATGTCAATTATCTGATCACATTACCTATACGCATGGTTTCGCTACGTCTTTGGCAAGCGGTAGCGTCACCCGCGAACTCACGCGTCAATTTGCGTTCCGGCACCAACGAACCCGTTGGGATTTGCGCCGACATGCGGAAGCCAACCTCGCCCCACAAACCATCGCCATTACTGGTGCCAACGGTTTAGTCGGCTCTGCCTTAGTTCCATTTCTTACCACCGGTGGCCATACCGTTCGCCGTATCGGCCGTGGACAGGCAGATATTGTTTGGAATCCATCAACCAATCACATGGATCCCGCTGCATTCGCTGGCGTTGATGCCGTCGTGCATTTGGCCGGGGAATCGGTCGCACAACGTTGGACACCCGCCGCAAAAGAGCGCATTCGCGAAAGCCGCATCGGCAGCACGGCATTAATTGCTCGCACGCTCGCAGCTTTACCGAATCCACCACGTACACTGATCATTGCCTCCGGTATTGGTTATGCTGAGACAGGCACGCAAGATGAATTATGCGACGAGTCAGCGCCGCTTGGCCAGGATTTTCTAGCTCAGGTTTGTAAAGAGTGGGAAGCCGCCGCTGAACCAGCGCGTCAGCGTGGAATCCGAGTTATCCATGTGCGCATTGGCATGGTGATTTCTGCCGCAGGTGGAGCGCTCGCAAAGATGCTGCTACCATTTCGTTTGGGTTTGGGCGGGAGTGTTGGAAGTGGCCAACAATGGCAGAGTTGGATTCACCGTGATGATTTAGTGGATGTCATTCATCGCGCACTAAGCGATGAGTCACTGAACGGCGTGATCAATGCCGTCTCCCCCACCCCCGTGCGCCAGCATGAATTCGCAAAAATACTTGGCCACGCCGTGCGCCGTCCGGCCTTGATTCCCCTGCCCGCATTCGCCGTGCGCCTGCTTTTTGGTGAGATGGGCCAAACGTTGTTATTACATGGCGCTCGCGTCCATCCTGGCCGCTTATTGGCTGCTGGTCACCAGTGGCGCTACCCCACCTTGCCTGAGGCCCTGGAATTCGAGGTTTAGATACGTTTCTGGATGGGTCCAAATAGTCCTTGCTCATTAAGTCATATCTAATAGGGTCCGTTCTAACTCATACGGAGAACGCCTTATGTCCTTCAATCTCAACACCGTCGTGCTCGCTGGCCACCTCACCCGCGACCCCGAAATGCGCCCCCTCGCTGGCGACAAAGTGGTCGCCAATTTTGGTTTGGCGATTAACCGCCGCTTCAAAAGCCCCGATGGCGAAATTAAAGAAGAGAGCACCTTTATTGATTGCGAAGCCTGGGGTCGCACCGCTGAATTAATCGGACAATATTTAGCCAAGGGTAGCGCTGCCTATGTCGAAGGCCGACTCAAATTAGATAATTGGCAAGACAAAGAAGGACAAAAAAGAAGTCGCCTTAAAGTGGTGGTCGAGAATGTGCAATTTCTTGGAGCGCCACGAAACAAGAGCGCCAACGCAGAAACAACCTCAGATGAAACAGGCGAGCCCGTCGCGGTTGGCGCAGCGACTAGTGCCGGCAGCGCAAAAAATACTAGCGCAACTAAGCCACGCACCCCAGGCCGCGCTGCCGCTGACCTGGAAGAGCCGCCATTTTAATGGGTTAAAATTACTGCCTCCAGATGATCTGCGGTCACCGTTTCCAACAATGCCATCTGGCGAATTTAATTATCCTGGACGCAGACCGCTGAGCACAAAACGCGCCCCGGTCGTGACGGTGGTATCGACCGCTAATTTCGCCCCATGCGCTTCGGCAATGGCTTTGGCTAAATGTAGGCCAAGGCCAGTGCCAGCTTTTTTTCCGGTAATGAATGGTTCAAACAAGGTTGGCAAAATTTTTGCGTCGACACCTGATCCATTATCGCTAATCGAAAAACCATCGCTGGTTATATTTATGTTCACTTTCCCGCCTGTTTCATGGCCATGCACGGCCTGAATAGCATTCAGTAATAAATTCATTAATAATTGACGTAAACGTGCTGAATCTGCGATAACTGAAGCTTCACCGCTAACCAATACTTCAACCCCGGCGTGTTCTGCTTGGCGTTTGAATAAACGCACCGTGTCGTCGACGACCAAGCGCAAGGCGCACACCGAGGTCGTCACTGACATACCTTTTGAGAAAGCGAGCAATTCATCAATAATCAAATCCAGACGGTCTAATTCTTCGATAATAATTTGTGCGGCGGGATCTTGTCCATTAGGAACCAAACGACGTGCCAACATTTGCACCGTGAGGCGGACGGCCGATAGCGGATTACGCACTTCATGTGCAATAGTCGCGGTAAAGGTGCCCAGCGTTGAGAGTCGCTCATCCTGCCGATGCTGACGATCCATATCGCGCAATCGGCAACGCATGTGCTCCAATTCCATGGCCAATTGTTTTAACTCACCCGATCCAACTTGCGCGACCGCCTGCTCCCAATTACCGGTACCAATAATACGCGCCGATCCGGCCAATTGTTCAATCGGACGTGCAACCTGTAATGCTAACCACCGCGCAACGATCCAAAATAACAACGATCCAATTACAATCATGACCATGGATCCGACCAAAACGGCATGAGACGTTTTCAGATAGGCCGCCGTTTGATAATCGACTTCGACGACCTTGCCCGCTTCAGCAACCTGCACCGTTCCTGGGCGCACAAACTCTTTGGCTGGCAAAATGCGAAACTGGTAACCCGTCAGTTCCCGCATTTTCGCCATCACTTCATCAGTCAGCGGAAAGCCACCCTGGGCCAATACCCGACCAACAGAACGCGCTGATTCTTCGGCCTGAGCGCGCATGGACTGATCAAGCCACGTCCATGCCACCAGTCCCATTACCACGCTCAGCAGCAAGTTGACGATGACAAAACCCAGCAGCAATCGCGTACGGGTCCGCATTATAGGGTCCGGAAGTCCGGGAGTCCGGAAGTCCGGAAGTCTTGTGGGCGATAATAATTGTTCATTCGAATGATTTTAATTTCATCACCGATATTGAGGATCGTCTTCAGCATACAGAACCTCCCCTTAAACAAAATAACCACGTAATTAAAGACTTCCGGACTTCCGGACTCCCGGACTTCCGGACCCTTCTGCCGATTCCATCCATTCCATAAATCCACGTAATGCCTGTCCTCGATGACTACGTGCATGCTTTTCTTCATTTGATAATTCAGCGACGGTTTTTCCTAATTCGGGCACGAACACATACGGGTCATAACCAAAGCCACCACTGCCGGTTCGGGTTGCCGTATGTTGCCCTACAAAAATGCCTGACCAGGTCAGCGGGAGCTGTCCTGGACGAGCGAGGGCAATGACACAACGATATTGAACATGCTTGTCAGTCTGGTTTTCTAATTCGGAAATTAACTTTTGGTTATTGGCTTCATCGTTACAGGGAACGCCTGCGTACCGCGCACTGTAAACACCAGGACGCCAATTAAGCGCCCGCGCTTCGATACCGGAATCATCGGCAATCGTCCACATGCCGGTCGCAGCAACACCGGCTTCTGCTTTTAATATCGCGTTCGCTTCAAACGTCGTGCCAGTCTCTTCCACATCAGGGTTGTAGCCAATATCGGCTGGCACAACGACAGAGATCCCGACGGGGGTCAGGATCTCGCGTAATTCTTTTAATTTTTTCTGATTGCCGGTGGCAAGCAGCAGCCGGCTAGGGCGCACGGAGCGCACGGTTATTACCGTTTGGCGTTAGGATCCGGCACAATCAGGTTGGTTCCTGGCGCAGGCAGACCGTTCTTCAGATCGTTGCGCTTGATCAACCATTCAACCGTCGTGTTAAATTGTTTGGCCAACGAGGTCAGCGTATCTTTTGCACCAGTAGTGATGTATTTCTCGCCGTCGGCAGCAACTCGCACATTACCTAAAGCATTGCCGCTACCGGCACCATCAGGGATATAAGCGTGGCCACCTTTGTCTTGGGTAACCTTCATGGATTGGCGTTCATCACCACAGCCAACCAGCAGGAGGACAGAGGCGAAAGAGAGCATAAAGAGGATGTTGCGCATGGGCGGGATGCTAAACATGCAGTTTGCGCGACACAAGAGGGCATTCTCATCACGAAGGGTGGGTTCCTGACGGTCCCTCAAGCACCCTTAATGAGCCAGCGCTGCCTGTAATGCCACACGCATGCGCAGCAAGGCATCTCCCTGCGGATAGCGAGTAAACACCTGATCTGCCAGTCGATTTGCTTGATTTGCCGGCCCTGCTGCCCGACCAAAATCAACAACAACCCAGCCTAAACGGCTAGCTGAACGCTGAAGCAATTCGCGACGTTCTATAGCCATGTCCTGTAAATGATCCTCAATCGGCATAGGCGGAAGACATACTATTAAGCGCGGCAAAACGCCCAAGCGTTCGCAACGCGAACGGACCGCACCTAATACCCGCTCTTCTTCGGCCGACCACGCAGCACCGTACAACGCCTGATTACCTGGACACCAAACGATGGAGCGTGGCAGCGTCGTGACTGAGGTGCCAGAGGTTGGCTGCAATAATGCACCCAATGCAATAAGCGCCGCGTGATGCGGATAACGCTCGTCATGAGTTATGCGTTGCTCCACATCGGCACCATCCCAGGAACTCTGGCCTTGAGCCGTCATCGGATCACCAATCACCACCGCGCGTCCCGTTGGGCGTGAT
The DNA here is from genome assembly GCA_947440715.1 of Planctomycetota bacterium. GTDB lineage: Bacteria > Planctomycetota > UBA11346 > UBA11346 > UBA11346 > BOG-1363. Next base: position 11,007 of record CANETI010000026.1, read on the forward strand.
GTGCCCCCATCTAAAAATGACCACATACGCTCTTCACGCGTACCACGCCGACGATCCAACAACACGACGGGCGAACCATCACTGGCCACGGGAAAACCGTTTTCTAATCGAACAATTGGCCAGGCATCGTGCACATCCACGACTTTTACCCGTAAGGGAAAACGGGCGCTGCCTATTTCCGTCATTGCCACTTGTTCACCAACGGTCAACGATAACGGCAATAAACCGCTAATACGCTCAGCATCTTTGGGCAAAGTAATTGGCAACGGCGTTTGATTTTGCCAACCAATCGTGCCAGTTACGCCACCTTGTCGCACCGGTAACGCAAAAGCGATATTACGCGTCTCATCACCATAGGCGATCACTGGCCAATGGGTGAATTGCGGGTCTGGCCAAATGCGAATCCCTGGGGCAGTCGACGGACTGGGCGGCACAGGCGGAGCCAACGGCACACTGGCACCAACCGCATTGGTCACGACTGGCGCATCACCCGCGACCAGCCAGCCACCACTCATCAGTGAGCACAGCACAAACCAACTACTAACGAAGATACGTTTCATGGTTGAGAGCCTTACCACCGCCGCCCCAGGAGCAACTCAACAATTGATCGTCAAATACGACGTGACCTGCAAGAAAAAGTGCCAGACCAAGGACATACCCCCTCCACAGCGAATGCCCGCACGAATGCCGGTCCTTGCTGCATGTGGTTGCCTTTTTACCGTGCCGCCCTCTCAACATCGTGCCCTAGGTCGGACCCATGTCGCAATCAAAAGCTGTTTTCCGCCGTGTCGAATCGCAAGTAAACTTGCCCAAGCTGGAAGAAGCTATTTTGCTGCTCTGGCAACAACTGGATGCTTTTCAGGAATCAAACCGCCGTCGTACCAGCAAAGCTCCGTTCGTTTTTTACGACGGCCCACCCTTTGCCACCGGCACCCCGCACTACGGCCATTTATTGGCTGGCACCATTAAAGATATTATTCCGCGTTATTGGAATATGCGCGGCCATCCGGTCGAACGCCGCTTCGGTTGGGACTGTCACGGTTTACCGATTGAGAATTTAGCGCAGAAATCATTAAATTTAAATGGCACGCCCGAAATTCGCGCGCTCGGTATTGATAAATTTAATGAACAATGTCGCTCCATGGTGCAGCAATACGTTGCCGATTGGCGACGCACGGTTACGCGCATGGGCCGCTGGGTCGATTTTGATCGCGATTACAAAACCATGGATCGCGATTTCATGGAATCCGTGTGGTGGGTATTTAAACGGCTGTGGGACTCTAAGGACGCCAACGGCCAGAGCCGCGTTTACAAAGCGCACCGCATTATGCCGTATTCGTGGAAGCTGACTACGCCGCTGTCGAATTTTGAGGCGGGGAATAATTATAAG
>CANETI010000027.1 GCA_947440715.1 Planctomycetota bacterium
CCGCCGAAGGATAAACCCATCGGCCAGCGATTAGTAAGCTTCCGTATGAAGCTCTTAAGACAAACACGGAACGGACGGTTTTCCATTTTCATATTTCTTCGAGCGAAAATCATGATGTCATGAACCATCAGGTTGCGGGCATATGAGCGGAGATATTATGCGTCTATTCTTTTGTCTCGCCTTATGCTTCATTACCAGCTGTACATTATACGCAGACGAAGGGCGCGAAGCCCTGCGTCAAGCGCTGCCGCAAGATCTGGCACGACTCGTTCAGGCACATGAACAATTACGCGCCGCCTACCAGAGCGCTGGGTCAAACTTACCCGCGGCTTTTTCTGATGTCTTAGTCGTCCGCCGCACGATTGCCGCCGATTGGCAAAAGCGACTCGCGCAAAAATCAGAACCAATTGATCTCAGTGCCGCCGTGCGTTTTCGTTCTGAACTCACCGCATTAATTGCATCAACCCAACAATTATCAAATACCGCACAACAATATTCCTACGCTAGCCAACGATTTCCGCGCTGTCTTGATGAACCTGTTTTTAAACGCTATCGCGCCCAATTGGTCCATGCGGTTGAAGCCGGCGTACAATCGATTATCGCCGGACGTCCACTCGATAGCGCCGCCAACATGCGACGTAGCCAACAACGCTATGTTGATATGCTAAACATCATTGAATCACAATTCACCCTCAATGAACGCTATGGGAAATTATCCCCTGATTTACCTGCCCTTAAAGACTACCGTGAACATTTGCGCCAGACCAGAGCAAAAATAGAGCCGCAACTTGAAACACCAGATCGCCTCGACTCACAAATTGATTTAGGGGCTATTACCAATGCCTTTGATACCTTATTAGATGCCCACGTTAAAGTCGTCGAAGCCGCCGCTGCCAAAGATCTACCCGCAGATGCTCCGGCATCAGCCGGATACCGTGCCGTATTAATTAATTTAATTACGGTACTAACCGACCAATTAACTTTTGTTCGCACCACCTCACAAGACGACGACCTCCATTACCAAAAGAGCCGGGCGCTCAATCAACGTCAGATTATTGCCTTGCACCTGGTCGATGCCGCCGAGCGTTGGAAAAGTAGTGAAAACAATCGCCGTACGGGGCGCCAAGAACTACAAGAAAGTTTAGCGGCCATCTCTAAAGTCACGCGCGAGCGTGTCGAAAAACAATGCGCTGAACTTGATCAACAACGCCGCCTTTTAGAGCAGGCTATTATGTTAGCTTTCAAAGAACAAAATGCTCTCGCCGCTATTGAACAGGCCGGTAAATTTTCATTGATCGAATTACGTGAATCACAGGTGTTTGTCACCATGGTCGACGATGCCGAATTTGAAGAACGCGAGGCCGATTGGAAAGCCTTAGCCAAAGATCCAAATATTGCTAAATTATTACTGACCTACGAAACCCACAAAGCTGCTTATGTCACCAAACGCGAGCAGGCTCAACGCGCAAACGTCGCGGCAAAAGAGCTCGAATTACATTCAGAATTGTTATCCCTGCGCGCATCTTTGGCGACCAACGACTTCGATATCAAAGAAGAAGAGTCTTTTCGTTTACGTGAACCACTTGAGGACGCTGCGCAAGCCGTCGAAGACGCCGTTCAACTCCGCAGTGATCAGTAAAACAATTTCAAATTAAATGATCTCTTCGATCACCAGATCATCGTAAAAAAACACTTGGTCGCGATTTTTTAACGCCGCCGCTAAATCTGTCAGCGGCAACAACATATCTGCCATCATCGGCGGACGACGACGACGGATCATGGTGTTCCAATAAAGCAAACGACCACCGCGACGACCACAGCGAGCCAGACGATGAAGCAGCGTATGGTAGGCTGGTTCCGCTAAATATTCAAAGATGTCACTCAGATTAAAACGATCGATTGAACGATCGCCCAATTCACTGACCACATCTTCCACGGCACATAATCGCCAATCCAAACGATCAATATTGGCTTTAATGGTTGCGACGTTTTCTCGCCGCAACGCAAACGGTAAATAGTCACCGTGCGTGCCCGTTAACATCCAATGCAAATACGGATTGTTAGCCGGATCCATTTCCGTGATCAATCGTTGCGTTCGTTCTGCCACGCGACGTCCATGAGCAAAATCAAATGATGGCAAAAATGATGCGCTATTACCGGTGCGGGCGTACACCAAACGCGGTAAGAATAAACGCACCAATATCCGTCGCATCGGCGAATCCCACACCTCACGGAAAAACGCATGGCGCTCACCGCGTGAACGCGGTTGCAATAATTCATTGATGACCGAACGATTATGCGCCAATGGCACAAAGCAGGTACGTAGCCGTTGTAAAATATTTTCAAACTTGCCAGCTGAACCCAGGCCATGGGCGATGTCTTCTAGACGATCATCCCAATACGATTGCGCATGTCGTGACAGTAAACGACGACAATTGTGATATAACGCCAAACGGTGTTGACCACGACGAGAGCCCATAAAAACCAATAAATCGTCGTAAGACAACAAGCGATAAGCTGCCACGCGTAATTCCAACATGGCCAACTGCGCTGGATTTAAATCGACGGCAAAAACTTTCGCTGGATAGGCCGTTAATAACGACAATGCATTTTCACCTGCCGAGGCCACGCTTAAACACACATCGCCTGGCTGCACTGCGAGCCCAGCCAATAAAACTTCCGTATCCTCCCAACATTGTGCATAGCGAACTGCCGTAAAATCGGCGCCGTAAGCGATTTCACCACCAGTCGGTATGAGGGTTGGCAATACCGGCACCGTTAGACGTGATGGATCTATTGCCGCTTTGTTCGCCATTCGACGGCGCCAACTAGAATCAGCATCGCCACGCACCCGACGCAAACGTCGAGTGGTGCCACCTGAGCTGCTAGTTGGTTCGTCTTTATCCATCATCTTTGTATTTGGTTCACCAGGGTCTAAGGACTGGAAATTAGAATGCCGAGCCGGTGGTCCGGAGGCAAGCGGGCATACGACAACATCCAGCGATTGAAAAGTTAGCGAACAATAAAAATTTAGCGAAGGTTGCAATGATGTTACTCAATCACTTTGTTGCAGATTTCGTGGTTATGGGATTGACCAACGATATGGTATTGGTTTATTCCGCGCCACTACTCACTTTGAAGTAGCAGAATTTTTTCATCCTCTTTAATCGAGGTGCTTTACCCATGCGTCGTGTCACTCCTTTACTAATATTATGTCCTATCGCTGTCTGGGGTGTTGATGCTACGCCCCCTCCGCCAAAGCCTCTACCGGCGGCTACAAACCCAGCCGCAGTGGCACCTGCCGCAGACGTACTTCCGGCCATTCCCGGAGTCCAAATTCCACCAGCGGTGGCACCAAGTAATTGGAAGTTTACTGGACGTTTCGGTGTGTTCTTTTCCAATGTCAATACCACTAACTCGGATACCTCACTTGATCCAACCATTAGTGGTGCTTCAACGTCGACTTCGTTCCTTGGCACTTATGACGGACAGGCAAATTGGAAAGAAGGTAAAGACTCAATTGATAATTTGTTGAAAGCTCGCTACGGACGCATCCGTACGGAAGGTCAAGATTGGACAGAGAATAATGACGAATTGCGCTACGATGGTGTTTATCGTCGCGAAATAGTTGAGCCGCATTTTATCTACCTGGGTTGGGGTGCAGAATCGGTTTTCACTGGCCCAGACCCTTATAATTATGCTTTTGATCCGACCACCGTTAAGGTGAGTGCTGGTTACGGTCAGCGATACGAAGATTTTATTCCGGATAAAAATTCCCTTGAGTTCCGTCTTGGTGCGCGCGCCCAGAAAAAATGGGGTCAAAGCGTCGGCCCAACTGAAGACGGCATTGAAACCGGCCCTGAAGCCTTCGTCCGTTATGAGCATTTATTAAAGCGCGGTGACGGCGAATATGACGTGCGTTTCTTTGCTCAATATGAAGGATTTAGCGAATTTAATGATTTGTCACATATCAGCAATTTAATTACCGCTGGATTGACCGTGCAATTGACCCGCTACATCACTATCGAATTGGGAATTCGCGCCTATTACGAAACGCGCACCAAAGAAGACAACGGCACCCAAATCGGCTACAACCAATGGAGCATCCGTCAGGATTCCTTGTTTGGGCTGACGTATCAATATTGACTGGTTCGATTTGACTGGTCCGACGTCCGAGGCCCGACGTCCTGCGTGATCGACGCATGTTAAATTGACGATCGATTTATTTTGCGACTGCAAAAAGCGATGGCCTTGAGTGGCCCTTCCCAAGATTTCTGCGAACCGAGGCACGAAACCGGAGATCAGGACAACTCGGGAAGCATCTTCGTGCCGCAGCCGATGGGCTTGGGCATCGGCACGCCAGCGCGTGCCAGGATGCCGGTCAGCAGATCGCCCTGGTTGCCGGTGACCTTCGGCACGTAGCGTCCGCTGCGGATGGTGCCGCCGCCGCCACCGGCGATGACCGTTGGTAGGCGTGTGGTGGTGTGACCGTGACCATCGCCGAGGCCGGAGTCCCAGGTGAAGATGACGTTGTCCAACAGGGTGCCGCTGCCTTCCTTCAGGCTCTTCATGCGGCTGACCAAGTAGGAGAACTGTTCGATGTTGAAGCGGTCGATTTGGGCGATCTTGTCGAGTATCTCGGGTCTTTTTTGGTGGTGACTGAGGTCGTGGTGGAAGTCGCTGAACGGCAATTCAGGGTAACTGAGGCCTTGGTTGTACGAGGTGATGAGCGTGCCCACACGCGTGGCATCAGACTGAAAAGCGAGGATGAGCAGATCGCCCAGCACTTTGACGTGCTCACTCCATTTCATCTCGCCGGTGGGGATCTTTACCTCCAACGGAGGCGAACGCTGGATGCTGGCAGTGCTCTTGCCTGAGGCTGCCGCCTTCACTGCTTCGGCTTGCTGCCGTTCGATAGCGATAACGCGTTTTTCCAACGAGCGCACGCTGTCCATGTAATCGTCCAGTTGGTGCTGGTCGTCGTTACTCACTTGCTTGCGCAGGTCAGTGGCGCCTTCGCGCACCAAATCGAGCATGCTGCGGTCAAGCGAGGTGCCTTCTTCGGTTCCGGCGGTGCCGCCAGTGTTTTTGAATTGGGTCGGATCGACCTTTGGCCCACCACTTTTCAGCTGCTTCGATTGGCGTGAGGTGAACAGGCGTTTGTAGACCTCTCCTGGGCTGGTCTCCACCGGCAATGGTTGGGTCGCGGTACGGTAGCTTCCCGTGGTCATGTACTGTGTGTGAAGTCCGTCCTGGCCCGTGCCGTTGCCTCCGTTCCTGCGCGTGCCCAGTTCGAGTGACGGTAGCGCGGTGTAGAGTCCGAGGTGCTCGGCGGCGATTTGGTCGGCAGATGGTGCGATGTTGATTTGGTCGCGTTTGTCGGGGTTGGGTTTGGCCGCGGTCAGCCAGCCGGCCAAGGCGAGGATATGCCCGTTTTGATGGAACGGCGCACGGTCGAGGTTGTCGAGGCCATCAAGCACCAGGATGTGTTCGACAACCGGTCTCAATGGTTCGAGCGAGGGCGACAACGTGGTCAACCAAGTCTTGGCGTCCTTCGGCCAGAAGTGCCCCTGGCTGACGCCGTTTGGCATATACATCCACCCAAGGCGGACCGGCGGTTTGTAGCCGCCACTCTTCGGGTTCTCCGCCCATCCCATGGTTTCCAAAAGAGGAAGCGCGAGCGCGACGCCCAGGCCTTTCAGGCAGGTACGGCGGTCAATAAGCCAGTTTTTACGCATAAGATGATCCTAAGTGAAAGCTGCGAGCTACGAGCTGCGAGCTACGAGTTGGAAAGCCGTTTCGTTCAACGAAGCAAATGGCAGATGAAGAAACACAGTCACCGATGACGTAACAGCAAACTCTCAGCTCGCAGCTTCTGTTTTTCATCGCGAAATCCGCCGATTAAGAAACGGATACGAAGTCGTGATGCGAACCCACAGCGTTTGAAACTTGTACCCGTCCTTCGCTACGTCCTCGGCAATGCGGTCGGCGACCACTTCGTCGTAGGGCGTGAGACTGCGGCAGAGGGAATAGGCGAGGGCACGGTAGGTCAGAGCACGGACGATGTCGTCCTTTCTCTTGATGAGGATGCGTTTGAGTTCCGCTGGGGTGCTGAAGCGCTGTTTGCCTGGGAGTTCGCCCACCGCATCCACCAGGGCCCCGGTATCGTCGCGTTCGCGCCAACGGCCAACCACATCGAAATTTTCCAAACCGAAACCGATCGGGTCGATAACTTGGTGGCAACTGAAGCAGACAGGATCGACACGATGGCGCTCCATGCGTTGACGCAGGTTAAGTGCGAGGCTGTCGTTGCCTGCTTGCTGTTCGAGCGGTGGCACATCAGCGGGCGGGGGCGGGGGCTTCTCGCCCAGAATGCGATCGAGAACCCAGGCGCCGCGTTTCACCGGGCTGGTGCGGTTGGGCAGCGAGGTCACCGTCAGCACGCCGGGCATGGTCAGCACACCACCGCGGTTGCGGTCGCTCAGCGTCACGCGCGTCATCTGCGGGCCCTTTACCGTGTTCTCCAGGCCGTAAGCCTTGGCCAGAGTGCCGTTTAGGAAGGTGAAGTCGGCGTCGATGAATTCCAACACCGGACGGTCTTCGCGCAGGATGGTGCCAAAGAACAGTGCGGCCTCCTCGCGCATGGCAGCTCGCATGTCCTTGGTCAGAGCATACTTCTTTTCATCCACCGCCACCGTGTCGAGCAGATCCAGGTCCAGCCACTGCGCGCCGAAGCCATCGAAAAGCGTGCGCGACCGCGGGTCCATGATCATGCGGCGTACCTGCTGCTCGATGACCACTGGGTCGCGCAGTTTGCCGGCGTCGGCCAGCGCGCTGAGCTCCGCATCCGGCATGGTCGACCAGAAGAGGTACGACAATTTGGCCGCGAGCTGGTGATCGCCGAGCGCAACGATGTCGCCGTCCTTGCCAGTGATGGAGCCCTGATCCGGCGTGAGGTGGAGGAATGCTGGCGAGACCAGCACCGCTTTGAGCATCAGTTTGACCGCTTGGGAAAACACCTCGTCTTCCTGGTCGGCGAGGTCGAAGACTTTGAGCAGCACACCGATCTCATTCACCGTCGGCGGACGGCGGTAGGCGCGACGGGCGAACGATTCGGCAATCATCTTTGCCGCATCGTGCCGCGACAGGTCCTTGCTCGGCACGGCGACGAACAAACGGCGCTGCAGATCCGATGGTTTGGCGGCGGGTGGGCCGGTTACCTCGATGGTTTCGATGATGGCGATGCGCGGTTCCGGCGGCGGTGACTCGGGTTTTTCTGCCGCCGTCGAATCGCCGGGTTTCGGCGGTGTGGCTGGTTTCCGTTTCGCTGGCGGGGCCGGCGGTTGGAAGACGGGATTGGTCATCATCAGCGAAACTTTCGCGTGTCCTGCCGGCAGCTTGGCGGTGACGGAGTAGGTCGCTGGCGCTCGGGGAGTGGCGGTGATCTTCACCTCGCCCACGTCCTTGCCGCCGATGCGCAATACGAGTTTGGTCGGCTCCTTGCCCAACACCGCTTCGGTCGCGGCGCGCACCTTGATGGTGTAGGTGGCGTCCACCGGGGTGGCGAGCTGGGCGATGATCTCGGTCGTGCCGCTGAGTGTCCGCGCAGTGCCGTCGATTTTACCCGGTTCCACCTTTCCACCGTTAACCACATCGAGTTGTCCTGCCTTCCAGGTGACTTGGAGCTGGTCCGGCTTGATCGCTTGGTCCAAGATCTCGTCGGCGACCAACAGGTACTTTTCCATCAGAAGCGGTGAGATCGAGCTATTGAAGCCCTCGCCGATCGCATCGTGCGGCACCTGGTCAGCGACTTTCGGATCGACGCCCAGCAGATCGCGCAGCGTGTTAGCGTACTCTACCTGCGACAGCCGGCGGATGGTGCCGCGACCGGGATCCTTAGGCGCAAGGTGTTTCAGATCGCGCACCCAACTGATGAATTGTGCGCGTTCTGCTTCGCTCGGTTGCTTGAGTTCCTTGCCCGGCTTCGACGCCGGCGGCATGTCCTGTGCGTGCACCCGTCCGGCGGCATCTTTCCAGATATGGAACTGCGACAGCGCAGATTTCCCACTGCTGAATTTGCTCAGGTCCAGATCGCCCTTGGCCTTTTCGCTATTGTGGCAGTCCAGACAGTAGGTGCTCACGAACGGCTTAATCTGCGTGTCGAAAGCCTGCACGAGTTGGGACGCTTCGACCGCGTGTACCGAACCATTCGAGACATACGCCAACACCAACAACCCAAAAGCCGACATCTGCAGAAGCTGGCGATGCGCCAAGGAGCGGGGTCGGGGGTACATTCTTACTGATGTCGGACTAGAGCCGTTCATTAGTAGTCTATTTACGAGACCCAAACAAGGCGAGTGATGCCATTTTGCAGTCACAAGAAAACCAACCACGCTCGCACCAATCATCAGTCACGCAAGACGTCGGACGTCGGACCAGTCCAATCGGGCTTATTTAAGAGCTTGCTCCACCCGATCCGCCAGCATCGCAATAAATGCGGGATCATCATGCACGCAACGCGCGCGGGTCAGGGTAATTCCGAGTTTATCGGCAAAGGCCTTGGCCTCATAATCGAGGTCGTAGAGCACTTCGGTGTGATCGACTAAAAATCCTGCGGCCTGAACGATGACGTCACGTTTGCCTTGTTGATGGGCGATCTCAATCGCCTGTTCAATGGTCGGTGAAGACCAACGGATTTTGCTATCGCCGGGCTGACTTTGAAAGGCAATGCTGTGCTCGTCGTGGCCTAATTCCTTTGCCGCAGCGGCTGCCGTTTCGGCAAATTGTTTGCGATATGGTGACGTCGTTTCCACTGGCTGAGGAATGGCGTGCGCGGTAAATATTAATGACGCCGCAGTAAATCGTTCCGGCGACCAACCGATAGTTGCATCGCGTACGGCATTGGCTGTCGCCTTAATATAACCCCGTTCCAGCCACCACGGTTGGACCACGCCCACGATGGGCGGAGCAGCAGCGCCTAATTTCTCAGCTGCTTCTGCGGCATGTTTTAAATACCAATCCCAACTAACCGATGACTGATGCGGCGCCATAATTAATAAAATCGTGCGCGAACAACCGGCATTATGCAGCGCACGGAGGCCATCGATCGACCACGGTGACCAATGACGAAATCCACAAGCAGTCGTCACCGCTCGGCCACGCCGAGTTAATTCTTGCTGTAAAGCATCTGCCTGACGTTGCGTTAATTCGTTATACGGACTAAATCCACCAAGGTGATGATAGTGTTCCGTTACTTCTTTAATCCGCGCCGCACGGGCGGGATTATCGCCCAAGATACCAGCAACAAAGCATTCCGCTTCACAGCCTGGGGTTTTAGGGCAAGTCGCGCGACGTTCACAACACCCAGGGGTGGGACCGCCGAAACCGAGTAGTAAAATGCCGTCTGTCATGGTGCGCACGCTGACAAATGTCATACAACTAGCAACTATTATTCGGACAAGGATATCCGAAGATAAATGGCCTCCATCGACTCTAATTAACGCTAGGTGATTAAGCGCCTTCATCAGCCGTCGAAGCAATTATAAAAATTCTATGCGCGAGTGACGGCTGGAATCTGCACGGAGAAATGAATGCCTGAGCGGAACTCTTTGTTGGTCAGTTCAATTTGCTCACTACCGCTCGTTGCGCTGTTGGCCCATGGCATGCGGGCTTGCATGCGACCAGCATTAATTTTATCCGCGATACCCCACCACAAACGTTCACGAGCCGCAAGGCTAAGTAAACAACCACGACGTATTTGTTCCTGCTGTTCGGTGGTGTTGGCGTATTTGGCTAAGGCTTCTTCGAGCCACGCCGCGTGGTCTACGTCTTGTAACGTGTGCAGAGTAAAATATTCAATTTCGTTTTCAGCAAAACCGGCTTGACGCAAGCCACGTAAAATATTTTCAAACATGGTGGGAATCGCCCATTCATGACCTGGGCCTACGGCACCCAAGCCAACCAAAAATGGTTCTTCTGTGCAAAGCCGTAAATGTTCGGCAATAAAAGTCGTTACAGCTGGGTGCAAGCGCACATGATCTATTTCTGTGTCCTGCCAACCGCAGGCGCGCATAAAAATACGGTAGTGCGCTGCATGATCTTGGCCTTCGCTACGCTCCCCATATTCATCGACCAATACCTTTGCTAACCACACCTTGGCCTCTGACGATGGCGCATTAAGTAATAATAATTCTAAATAACGGGTAAAGGTTCCGACCAATGGATAATGCTGACTAGAAAATATTTTAAAATCATCGCGTCGTTTAGGGTCCAATTCCATGCGTCCCAGCAACGAATGACCAATCCCTGCATGGTTTGCTACTTCATGGTGCAGATCGCGAAGGAAATCAGTGGCAGAGACTACGGTCATAGGTCGGCAGCATGTGCTGCCTCTTTCGCGGTGAAAGGTAGGAAATCCGCCGGACAAACACGGCGCCTTTACCCATTAACAATCTCATCTAATCCCGCCTGACCTCGTTCATAGGCCTTCACGGCCTCCTGATGCAAGCGCGCGGTATCGGCCATGCCTACTTCGATGGCATGTTCCAACGCCATGCACGCACTGGCGAGCTCACGCAGGCCTAAACTCCACGCAGCACCCTTTAGGCCATGCACTGCGGCACTGGCGGTGGGAATATCTCCTGCTGTCAAAGCCTGCGCCAAAACAGGCAGTTGTTTTGCCGCCTCTTGGCGCAGTGATTCGCTTAATGTGCTCAGCAATTCAATACCACCTTGAGCGACTAAGTCTTCAATCACCGCTGAATCTAAACCGTGTTCGCGTTGAACAAGACGTCGGAAGCGCGAGGTGGTTGGTCGTTCATGACGTTCGGTCACTGAGCGCACACCATTTGAATCATCAAAAGGATCATTGCCTTCAACCACGGCAGTTGGCGCTGCCAACCCTGGCAACCAACGACGTAACATATCTCTCAACATCATTGTTTTCACTGGTTTGGACAGGTAATCATCCATGCCCATGGCGATACAACGTTCCCGATCTCCACTCAGCGCATCTGCCGTCAGAGCAATAATAATCGTGTGACGATCGCCAGCCTCGCGGCGGCGAATTTCGGCGGTCGTCAAATAACCATCTAATTCTGGCATTTGACCATCCATTAATATTAAATTATAAGTCGCACGCTCTAACACTTGCAACACTTCGCGACCATTGGACACGGCATCCGCATGAATTCCCATTTGCTTAAGCTGAGCCAAAGCCAATCGACGATTCACTAAATTATCCTCGGCTACCAAAATACGTACACCGGTCGCGATTAATTTATTTTGTTCAGGCAACGCAATCGGGTCTTGGCCTGCCCCAACTGCCGATAATAAAATATCGAGCATCGGAATCGAACGCACCGGTTTCGTCAGCGTCGCCACCGCTCCAAGGCGTTTGGCTTCCTGGGATTGCGCACGATTAACTAACGTGGTTAAGGCCACGACTTGCAGGCCTGCTAAGTCCGGATCTTGCTTAATTGCTCGCACTAAGGCCACGCCATCAATGCCTGGCATATCCAGGTCCACCATCACCAACGATACCGGTGGCGACTGCAACATCGCATCGTGTAAAACCTGAAGCGCTTGCGCCGGATCCGGTACGGCTTCGGCTTTTAATCCCCACGCTAATAAACGAGTACATAAAAAATCGCGGCAGGTGGGATTGTCATCGACTATTAATAGGCGCAATTCCTGTAAATTTGGCGGGACCATGACCGGTTCGGCAGGTGCGTCTGGCATGCCAAGCGTAATCGAGAAATAGAATACCGTTCCATGTTCACTAGTCGTAAAGCCAATGCGACCACTCATCAACTCGACTAAATGCCGAGAAATTGCCAGTCCTAAACCAGTACCACCAAAACGACGTGTGGTTGATGAATCGGCTTGAGAGAATGCTTGAAACATGCGCGGTTGCGCTTCCTGAGAAATGCCAGGACCGGTATCGCTTACGGTCACCCGCAAATGCACGGTTGATTCGACAGGCACTGACGGCGCTTGTTGCAAAACACCAGGCAACGACACCTGTGGCAGTGTCATAAATTTACCCGTGTTGCCACCAACCTGATCGCCTTCGACACCAACCCGAATTACCACTTCACCTTTTTTGGTGAATTTTACCGCGTTACCAATCAAATTAATCAATACTTGTCGCACGCGCGACGGGTCGCCACGCACGGCTAGTGGCACATTCGGACGAACGAAACAAATTAATTCTAAGCCTTTGCCTTGCGCCTGTTCAGCAAATAAAGCCACCGTGTCTTCGATCAATACCGGCAATTCAAAGACAATGTGTTCTAATTCCAAACGATCAGCTTCGATTTTTGAGA
>CANETI010000028.1 GCA_947440715.1 Planctomycetota bacterium
CTGGCAACATCCTCTCAGTGATTGCAGTGCGCTCTACGGCTTTACCACCGATGGCTTAGTTTTTGCCGGTGACGGCATTACCTGCGTGACGCGGGCCGACGGCGCAGTGCGTTGGCGTTGGCAACCAGCAACTGATGTCACCTTGGTCGGTGGTGGATTGGTTAATGATAAACGAGTGCTAGTTAGCACCACCACCGCACTCATATCTTTGTCCACTCATGATGGTCGGCCATTAGCTCATCAATCATGGGCAGACCTCTCAAACGGCATTCCCGTCGGCAATTGGATCGCGGCAGGACAACGATTAATTGCGGTCGGCGAAGATCGCTTACTCATGTTTGCGGCTGGAAAAAAAGCCCCCATGACCGCACAGATCGCTGCTCCACCAGCGCCGGCTTTGCCGGTTAGTGGTTTGCCTTCTTTACCATTTATTGCTCCGGTGGCTGTCCATTGGCATTTATCTGCCACTGGTTCCGCACAGGTACACAGCAATAACAACATTACCTGCATTGATTTAGGTCATCGTTTAGTGCGCATGGCAGATGATGGTCGTTCGGTGCTGTGGTCATCCGATCAAACGAGCCAGATCGATGGATTAATAACCGATGCTGGCGTTTTATTAGCCATTCATGAACGCTATTTAATTGCCCGTGACCCACAAACCGGAAACCTGCTCTGGAGTCAACCGGTTCTTTGGGATGACTGCGGATTTAGTTTAGACCAAGATGAACGCAAACATCGCACGATAGAACGTGCACGCATCGATGTGCATGCCGGGTTGGTCCTGATTCGTTCAGCGAAAAGTGGTCTCATTACGGTCGTCGACGCGCGCACGGGTCAGCAACGCGCGCGTTTTTCCATCAGCGGGAATTTATTATGGTGCGGATTAAGTCACGGATTCGTCATCGCGGCGCGCCAACAAAGTGATCGCCTAGTGATTGAAAAACGCTCATTAGACGGTGTCTTGGTTTGGAGTGGGAATGTGGACAACGGCAGTAAAAGCGTGCGTACGGTGACCGCAACTTTTGATGCCAACCGACAAAATTTATATGTCGTGGGTGAGCATATCGTTGGTGCGATAACTTTAGCTAACCCTGCCATTCTGTGGTCACAAGTAAAAGACATCGGCGAATATCAAACCGTTCGTTTAAGCGATAAACATTTATCCATTTTTAGTCGCCGTAATAACAAACAGTGGGTCTTACAAATTTGTTCCGCCACTGATGGACGCGCCGTTAGCGAAAAACAAATCGCCCAAGATGACCGCATCGACACGTTGGCTCGGCCATATTTTACCGGCTCACGCTGGATTACCTTTTCGCAAGGCAAACAGCGTGAAACGGGGGACGTGGTTTGTCAGAGCGACACCTTAAACGAAATCTGGAGCGTGGATCTTGGCTCATCAAAACAACGTCGCCACTTAGTTGGACGTGCTGCCATTGGCGACACCTTAGTGCTCATCACGGCAAGTGATCATAACGGTGCGTGTCACTGGCAAACCTTAGCGCTTGCCGATGGTCGCGTCACCGGCACTGGTTTAGTGCCTGGCTTATTTATTACTGAACGCGAACAAACCGTCAGTGCAACTGCCGTGGGCAATACCCTATTATGCGCCATTGGCGATGGTGTGATAGGACTGTCAGCAATTCCCAACGTCGCGGCACCGCAAAATCCAATTACAGCAGCCATCACGTTGGCCCGCACACAGACCACGCAACACGGCGACGGTGATACGTTCTTAGCGTTGTACGCCACGCCCAAAGCACCAGCGCTGAGCACTAGCAGCGTTATGGTGGTTGATGGTTTACTGAACGACTGGAAAAACACTTCCACCACGGCCCTCGATGCACCTAAACAGCATAATAAAACCGCAAATAACGCGCGTGATATAGCCGGACAAATTGGCATTCAATGGGATGCAAATTTCGTCTACGTCGGCCTTGCGATTCAAGATGATATTTTCCAACCGCCCGTACCAGGCGCAGAATTACGTAGTGGTGACAGTATCGTGATCGGCATTGATCCAGAGGCCAATGATAACCCACAAAGTCGTCCTATCGTACTGGCACTCGGGCTGGTTAATGGTCAAACGCAAATGGTTGTCGTTCAAGGACAGTCACTCAATTTAAATATCGACGATCCGACAACGCCAACTGAATCCGCCAACATCATGGCACGCCTCGTCCGCCAAGCTGACGGCTACACCGGAGAAATTGCCATTCCGTGGAGCATGTTACGGCCAAATCCACGCGAACGCCCAGGACAGCGATCAAGTTTGGGTCTCTCGGCTTTAGTCTTTGATCACGATGGTCAAAAAAATCAACACGCCTCCTGGGGTGCTGGTTTAGCCCACGCCATAGATGCCCGACGTTTTGCTCGAGTTATTTGTATGGATTTAACCGGCGAACGTATCGCTGGATACCGGCGCTTTATTGAACAATTACCAGATCACGATTTTGCTTGGCGTTTCACCGAACGCATCGCCGCCACCCACATAGGAGATGCACAATTACCGGCACAAATTACCGAGATTGAACAATTCATAACACGTGCTCCCAACGTGCCATCAACGGCAGCCGCGTTGGCGACGTTAGTGCGGTTCCATCGACTTGCAGGACATGCAGATCCCATCGCACAAACCCTTTCCTTTGCCAAACGCTCTAAAATCCCAGAGGCCACCATCGGTGATGGTGTTGGCCCACAGGCCGACGGAAAAGGACGCGCACTACGGCAATGGGTATGTATTGATCCGCAAAATCCGCCGCTCGCGCTCATGGTGCAAATGCGCAGCAAACAATCCGACTGGAACCATCGCGCGTACTGGGGCAGCGATTTAATGCCGTGGGGTCAAGTGAACACCAGCCAACGCTGGCCCATGGGCTTACTGCCAGAAACTGGTAAATGGGTATCACTCATTATTCCAGCGGCTGCGATCGGATTAAATAACGTCGACATCCAAAATATTTCGTTTGTCAGTCATAGCGGCAATGTACGTTGGGGAGTCAGCGAATGGCTCGATAATGGCAACGTAACAACATTGGTTGATCCAAGTACCAACCCGCGCTTCGACCGACAAATTGAATTTACAACGCAAGATGGTCGACCAAGCCAAGGGCTAAAAAAACAAGGCGGTGAAGCCGCTTATCATTTAAAAGATAATAGTCTGAGCATTAATTTGCGTCGCGAACCAACTCCTCCATCACGCGAACGCTTAGCGCAATATGCACAAGCAGCACGTTTGATTGCAAATGATAATGAAGCATTTGAATTATTACGTAGCGCTGAAGCGCTGTGCGAAGGCGAAAAACGCGAACAACAAATGATCGCTCTGTACCAAGAATTTCTCACTGCTCATCCCAACACACCACAAGCGGGACCAATTTTGGATCATTTACGTTCAAATTTAGAAGGTTGGACGAATGGTCGTGACCCAGCTCGACGGGCTTCGGCTGTTGAACGCTCAGAAGCGTTAATGGAAAGTGCACAACTATCGCGCGATGCTCGGCGACAATTCCACGCCTCGTACGCATCTCATATGAGTGATTGGCTATCTCTTGGTTTTTTTGATCCGGGACGTGGCGTACGTAATTTAGGTGAAGCGCTACCGATTGAAAAAAGCACGTTAGATTTCTCCTCCGTCGTGCGCACCACTGACCAACGCGATGTGCGTTGGCATGCGGTATCCGGCGACAGTCGTAGTCTTCATCCTGGTCGCGCGCTAACGGGTGCGGTACGGCAACGCTATTCCATCTGTTATGCGACAACCCGATTCGAAGCTCCTGCTGCGATTGACGCTTACCTGTATCTCGGTTTACGTGGTCACGGCGCGGTGTGGTTAAATGGAAAACAAATTGCCACAGGCCTAGGTGGAGAAATAGAACTAAACCGAGACACCATTGTCATACCGTGTAAATTACAGCAGGGGAAAAATGATTTACTCATTAAATTAGCCGAACGCGATGGCAACCCACAATTAACGTGCCGGATCGGTGATATTAACGGTAAGCCCATAACCGGCCTGATTAATCGCGTTCCTGCTAGCGTCATTAAATCCTCGGTCGAATCGCCCACGCGCGTAACGCTAATGTTTAACACCGTGCTCGATTCAGCCAGCGCTGAGGACCTGTCTAATTACAGTCTAGATCGTGACGCCACCATTAATTCCGTCACCCTGGGTAAAGATAAACGCAGCGTCACGTTGAATATCAGCCCATTAACCGGCAATAGCGATTATTTCCTGCGACTCGGGCCCATCATGAATATCGTCGGCACTCCGATGATGCCTGGAACGCGTCTTTTGCTACGACCACCCTCTGCCCAAGGCGATGGCCTACGCGCTGAATTTTTCACTGGGCGCGATTTACGTGAATTATTAGTCGGACGCTTTGACCCCGTCGTCGATTTCACCTGGGCAGACGGAGAACAACCTGATCCTGTCGTACCCACCAATGATTTTAGCGCACGCTGGACCGGCACCGTTACCCCGCCAAATCCAGGACAATGGACCTTCACCGTCATCGCCGACGACGGCGTGCGCTTATGGATCGACGGCAAACAAATCATTGATCAATGGATCGACCAAGCACCAACCGAAGCCAGCGGCTCCATTGAGGTCAAAGGTAAAAAAACACTCGATTTACGCCTAGAATATTACCAAGGCTCCAGCGGCAAACAGATACAATTATTTTGGTCGAGTGAAACCACCGCCCGAACCATTATCCCCAGCGACCGACTGTCTCCCCCAGGAGCTGATGACAAGAAAAAGAAAAATTAAATAGTCGGAAGTTGAATGGCATTATTCGCAATAATGCCAACTATCCCTTATAGATATGCTCGCTCCTCCGCATCAGTTTTAACGGGAGTTTCAAAAGAGCTTCTTACCCAGACACCCAGGCACGTGCCAATACTTCTATTTTACTGATCAGCTCGGGATCATCCCCTGCCATCCACTTTATATCTTTCCAATTTCGGTACCACGTCAGCTGATGCTTGGCTAAATTTCTCGACTTTTGCTGCACTAATTCTAGCGCGCGTGCTAAATCGTGTTCGCCGCGTAAATACGCTAATACTTCTTTATAGCCGACCGCCTGAGCGGCTTCCGAACTGATACGGTCGGCTAATCCACGGACTTCTTCGATTAAACCAGACTTAAACATTAATTCAGCGCGAGCATCGATGCGCGCATAAATAATCTCACGCGGCCACTGTAAACCGATGAGGCATGGCCGAATATCCGTGCGACGTATTCCATCGGTGGTATGAAAAAACGAATACGGCTGCCCGGTCAGTGCGTGCACTTCTAATGCTCGCACGATGCGACGCTTATCATTGGGATGTCGATCAGCGGCATAAATGGGATCGATCGTTTGCAGTTCAGCGAATAAAACTGCGCCACCCTCTTTATCATAACGTTCATCTATCGCCGCACGCACCTCTGTATCGCGAGGCGCTCCGGCTGATAAGCCTTCTAGCAATGCCTTCACATACAGCGGTGTACCACCAGCAACGATGGCTATTTTACCTCTTTTATGAATATCATTAACTGCCGAATCGGCTCCTTCCAACCACCGACTCACATCGCAGCGATCATGCACCGCCACACTGGATAACAGGTGATGCGGTATGCCCCCCTGTTCCGCCAGCGTCGGTTTTGCCGTGCCAACATTCATTTCTTGATAAATAGCAAAGGCATCGGCGCTGATAATTTCTCCGCCCAGGCGCTGCGCTAACGCCACCGCCAACGCCGATTTTCCGGACGCCGTGGGGCCAAGGATGACAAGGACGGGAATCGGCATGGATGCGCACTATTAGGCCGCTCACACGTTGGGGAAGTCGTCAACCTCGCATCTCACCAAATTACTTCGATCGACCTGAAAGCACGTAAGCTTGCCTGCATGACAATACCGCCAAAACTGCGACCTGGAGAACACCATGTGGGATTTCTTTTCGTTTCGACTCATGATTAGCACGGGTCTCATCAAAATTATGTATCCCATCGGAGCGCTCGCGATATTGATTGGGCCGCTATCATTTCTTTTCATCGTACCAAAAACAGGGTCATCCACAGCAGCGCTCAGCACTCTGCCGTGGGAAATGCTCATACTGAGCGTGATTATCGGCCAAGTCATGTGGCGCGTTTTTTGTGAACAATTAATTTTACTATTCTCTATCCATGATTCGCTCAAGAAAAACGAAGCGCGAGCCACTGGGAAATAATAGGTTCACGCCCTGTGGGATTTATCGCTACTCAGATTATTTCTTACGCGCGGCTAGTTCCTGCGCCTGGCCATTCGCCCGGTAAATATGCGACAAAACTTCCGCCAGGGCGCGATACAAGGTCGGCGGCACTTCGACATCCAGGTCGAGGATGCTTAATAAACGAACCAAGTCTTTATCTTCGTGTAAGGGAATGCCGTGTTCTTCCGCGAGTTTAATAATGCGTTCAGCGATGTCGCCTTGCCCTTTTGCGAGGACACGCGGGGCGGACTCATTATCGGCATCATAGCGCAACGCCACAGCACGACGACGCGGCGATGGTGGTTCAAACGGCGGTGGCGCTGGCTCAACCATGACTGTCATTCCAATCAGCGACACGTAATCCTGCGGTAACGCCTAATTCACGTAAGCTGTCGGATAATGCGGGCAAAGCGGCTTGCAGATTCGCCTGCGCTGGGCCGTGGGCGAAAATGGTAATACTGAGTGCACCGCCATCGATGCCGGACAGGCGGACGCTGAGCGGACCAAGAATTGTTAATTCCGTATCGACGCGCACAAAGGTCGCGGTGCCAGCAGCGGTTTCCCGTTCGGCGATAGCAAAGCGCATAGGCGTAGGATGTTGTTGGACATGCATTGGGACAGCTAAAACTTTATCGTAATCCGACAACGCCTGCGGTTTAAATATGGTTTCCGCTAACGTTTCGCGCACCAATACCGTCATAGCTTGATCTACGGCTTGCGGTAAAATTGGGGTGCGTGGATCTAACGGTGATGTCGGTGACGACGACGATGCGGTCACCGCTTGCGCCAAGGACTGCAAAGCGGTTGGTTCGCGCGGCGTATGGCTGGTCACGGTGCTATCACGTGGGCGAATTCCGACCAACGCTAATGCTTGCATAACGGCACGTGCACCATCGCGACCACCATCGGGTGGAATACTTTGGGCCAAGGCCGCGGCGATATGCTGTGCCGAAAGCGTCGGTAATTGACCAGCAATAAGTGGCTGTCTTGAAACCGGTCCTAATATTGAACTAGATAATTGTGGTGTTGTCACGGTAGACGTCGTCACCGGCAATCCTGTGGCGAGTCCTGGTTGCAATAACAACGTGGCAGCTGACGAAATAGGTGTCCCCGCAAGCGGGGGCGCTCCGGGTGAGGCTGCGGACGCTATCGGCGAGGTTGATGCCTGTCCCGCTGTCGGTCCCAATGACGCCTGAGGCGGAGCTGAGGTGGCCGTTAGCGACTGACTGACAAGCGACTGACTGACAATCGTTGGTGTTGAAGTTCCTGCTTGCCCTGGAATCACAGGGAGCGCCAATGGAACCGTCGTTGGTAAAGTCGAAGGTAAAGCTGTTGATAATGGCGCTGGTAAAGTCGCTGGCAAAGTCGCTAATAATGGCACGGTGGTATTAGCCAATACGACCCCCATTGGCGCTACTAATACCGGTGCTCCTGAGACGCTCGCTGGTGATAAGGCGGTGGTTACCGCAGGCATTGACGGCGTACCGGAATTACTGGGATTCAAAGGGAGACGACTATTGGTTAATAATCCTTGGACCGCTTGCTGAACTTGTTGCACTGCGGCAGCGACATTGGGCACAGTTGCGTTTTTTTCGCCTAATAATGACCGCTCGGCCAATGCCAGGAGTGGTGGCGTTATTGGCGCATTAATTTTTGCCAGCAAACCCATCGCCTGAGCACGAAGATTCGCATCAGCTGGTGGTAAATGTGCCACCGCTGTCATCGCCGCTTGTAAACGTTCCGCGTTTAATGGTGCGCCAACGGTTTCAAAAGCTTTCAGCACCAACGCCGCCGTTGATGTTGCTGGTAATCCCAAAACCGCTGCACGTACAGCTGCCGTGCTGGTGTGAATTTCATCAACGGGACCGCCGTCGAGCAGTTTTAATACCGGCTGATTACCCGCTATTTGCACCTGTAAACGCACGAGCGCATCTGGCGCTAAAGGCACGGCGCTAGATGCGATTAGACTTTTACCACCAACGTCCAACATGACCGATCCATCTGCCAATGACTGTCCAACACGCGCAATCAGCACATCTCCTTGCTGTAAACCAGCCGTTAAGGCGCGCGCATTGCTGGATGATAATTGCAGCAGCAACGCACGTGCATCAGGTGTCGTTGGAACGCCTGTGCCAATGCCGCCGGTGCCGGTCATCGGTTAACCGAAAATGTCGTCAGAGCCCAGACGTGTGCGCAAAACGGCCAACACCCGGGCGTGGATCTGGCAAACTCGGCTTTCCGTTACGCCAATAATGGCCGCTATTTCCTTCATCAATAAATTTTCGAAATAATAAAGTTTAATCACTAGGCGATCTTGTTCACTAATAGCGCTTAAAATCTGCGCTATTACTTTTTTACGGTCGTCTGCATCCATATGTCGATGTGGATTCGCGGTTTCATCGTCGCGTCGCGATAACGATGAACCAACTATCTGATCATCGCCAATTGGGGCATCTAAACTAACTTGCGTAGATAATTGCGCTTCCCGCTCAATTTCTGCTAATTCCGACTCTTCGACCTTCATGTAACTCGCCAACTCCGCGTCGGTTGGCATGCGATCAAATTTATGATTAAGTTCTTTTACCGCTAAATGATAGGCTTTTGATCGTTCCCGTGCGCCACGACTGACCCAATCCCGAGCACGTAATTCGTCAATCACTTGGCCACGAATACGCATAACGGCATAGGTCGAAAAAGCGTTATCGCGTGACGCATCGAAACGATTCAGTGCATCAATTAATCCGATAACCCCTGCGTGAAATAAATCATCGCGATCGACATTTGCTGGCAGATGTGCCGTGATGCGATCCACCACCGTGCGAACCAATGGCAAATGGCGCATAATTTCGGCTTCACGTTCATCGCCGCTACGCACGCCTTCTGCCTCGCGATAGGCTTTGACCGAATTATTTCGCACCGTGCTGGTGGAGCTCATACGTCTTTGTCCTTAAAATAATCAGCGGCGGCGCGCCGGGGCTGGAGGATTTGGTGCTGGCGTTGCGGCAGCCGCTAAAGCAGCAGCCTGTTCATTGGCAGCCTGACGTTCGGCAACATCTGCAGCCATACGTTCGTTGATCACTCCTGCGACCACGCGTAGTAGCTTACCCGATAACCACATGGCTGCGAAAGCAGCAATTGCCGCCCGCCACGCGACCGTGGCCGGATCCGTACCCAACCACAGTCCAATGAGGATCCAGCTACAGCCGACCCACATCAACACACGTGCTTGTATGGCAAGGATATACACATCCATGAATGCCGCTCTCCGATGACTGACGCGCCACTAGGGCAAGGTACCCCGCGCCAAGGACCAACGCAAACCAGGGGCCAATTAGGCGGGAGGGTTTGGTCCGGGAGTCCGGTACGAAAGTCCGGTACGAGAGTCCGGAAGTCCGGAAGTCCGGAAGTCCTGCGTGATCTGTATGTATTGAAACGAGGAGTATTTTTTTCACGGCTTCAGAAAGGCGGGGCCATTACATTGAGGTAGCGTGAGTCCATTGGCCCCAGCCTTTCTGTAGCCGGGCATTTAGCCTTACAACGTCAAATAATCTTGGTGCGCCCAGGACTTCCGGACTTCCGGACTCGAAGAACGTCCAGGAAAAGGACGCCAATAATAATCTCCTCAATCGCACCCTTGCGCCACTCAACATCTGCAAGGTATGCTTGTCCGTTCGTGACAAAACTTTGCGAAGACCAACACCGGATTTTCGCTTTGGCTTGCCGCTTGCGTGGGACTCCGCACACCTCATCGCGCTCAAACGCGATTTTTCCAGGAGCGACCCATGATTATCACCGAAAAGGAACCCGCCGTGGCGACCCTCACCATTAATACGCTCATAAAAGGACCCGTCGTTATTACCGACGAAGATCTGGTCACTTTTATGACGCCGCTTTTTGGGTTTTCAGGGAATCTCAAACGTTGGTATATTTATCAAACTCAAAGCGGACCCAGTTATTGGTTACAATCCGTTGATGATGAAAAAGTTGGCTTCTGTCTGCTCGCACCATTTAAAGCCGGCTTAGATCCTGATATCGAATTAAATACCGGTGACGTCGCTGACATTGGCGCAGCCAACGCCAGCGATATTGATGTCTATAGCATGGTAGTGCTCGATAGTGATCCGACTAAAACCCGAACTAATTTACGCG
This sequence comes from Planctomycetota bacterium, assembly GCA_947440715.1. Taxonomy (GTDB): domain Bacteria; phylum Planctomycetota; class UBA11346; order UBA11346; family UBA11346; genus BOG-1363. The sequence continues at coordinate 10,387 of CANETI010000028.1, forward strand.
CACCAATTTTGGTATGTCGCACCACACGACTGGCTAAGCAGGTGGTATTAAATGACGCGAAACTACCAATTAAATTTTATCTCCGCAATTTGAAACCTCAGGGACGCTAACATCTATGCTGGTGCTCACCCGACGTGTAAATGAAAGCATCGTGATCAATGGAGATATCCTGATCACGGTGCTGGAAGTTGGCCGCAATGGCCAAGTACGTCTGGGCATAGATGCACCTCGTCACTACCAAGTTTATCGCCGTGAATTATGGTTAGAAATCGAACAAGAAAATAAATTGGCGCTCGCCAGTGCACTTGATTCCAAAGCCACTTCCGCTGTACCGACCACATCCAGCAACGCCGCAGCAAAAGTGGATGTGATCATTGAGCCAACACCCACCGGGCAACACCCGGTTAAACATTAACGTCGGCAGATAGGATACGACATGGCCGTTACGCGCGCTTCATTCGAAGATATTATTGATCGCATTCACACCGTCCCTTCGCTACCAGAGGTCGTCACCCAAGTCGTCCGTTTAGTGAATGATCCTAATTCGGATGCACGGCAAGTGAATCAGATCATGATGAAAGATGCCGCCATGTCGGCAAAAATGTTACGCATGGTCAATAGCGTCTATTATTCCCTACCTGAACCAGTCAATGATTTAGAACAAGCGATTGTGATTTTGGGTTTTAAAACCATTCGGTCGATCGCTTTATCGGTGTCAGTGCTCAGTCTTTTCCAACAACAAAATGCCAACTTTAACATGAAAGCCTTTTGGGCGCACAGCGCCGTTAGCGCTTGTCTCTGTCGGTTAATTGCGGGTAAAGCCCGCATCTGTGATCCTGAATTGGGCTTCACTATTGGTCTTCTAAAAGACATCGGAAAAGTTATTTTAGCGGAAAACGCAGCCGAAGAAACTCGCACCATTATTGCCGTGGCTCGCGAATATCGCATGAGCTTTACCAAAGCCTGCCGCGAAGTCATCGACACCGATGATGCGGAAATTGGTGGTTGGTTAGCCGAACGATGGGAATTGGATTCCCAATTAACCACCGTCGTCAAAAGTCAAAATACATTGATCGGCACTACTGAACCCAAATTAGTCTCCATGTGCATGCTCTCCGAATACCTCTGCGGCCTAAAGAAAATTCGCACCAGCGGCAGCTGCGACGAACCCGTATTGGACGCTGGGGTTTGGCCACATTTGGGCCTAGATAAAACAGCGTTAGTTGACGTGCTATCGGTCATCAACGACGAAGTGGAAAATGCGCGTCAGTTGTTGGCTATTGCAGGTTAAGACGCGTCATCTTTCGGATGTCCGATCTCCGACTCTACCCCGTTCAAAAAACCTCGTTAGAGTTCGCGCATGCTAAGCATTCGCGGAGTTAGTAAGCGTTTTGGCAGTCTAATCGCTGTTGATAACGTCACCTTAGAAATACCCAGTGGGCATGTGCATGCTTTTCTTGGGCCTAATGGCGCGGGTAAAACAACCACCATTCGTATGTGCACGGGATTATTAAAACCCGATAGCGGCACTATCACCATTAGTGGTTTTGATGTTACCACGCATGGCGTAGAATCCCGCCGTTTGCTCGCTTACGTTCCCGATGAACCTTATTTATATGATCGTTTAACTGGACGTGAATTTCTCGATTTCACCGGACGCGTCTACGGACTTGATCAGCATTTATTTGCTGAGCGTTTAGCCGAAGTCAGCGAACGTTTTTCATTAGGAAGCTTTCTTGATCAATTATCTGAAAGTTACAGCCATGGTATGCGCCAACGTGTGGTCCTTGCCGCTGCCGTCTTGCATCGTCCCAAAGTTTTAATTGTTGATGAACCGTTAGTTGGCCTCGATC